>CBDUUP010000283.1:0-6114 GCA_965370435.1 uncultured Anaerolineales bacterium
ACCACATGGGTGGGAATCTGCGGATCAGGGTGTTCAAGAAATCTATTAATAAATCCCACGGGAAAAGTAATAAAAGCTTCCGTTCTACGATGGCTGAGCAATCTGTGTATTAGCGACATAGGAACGCCGGAAAAACCAAATGGATCAATAAACGCAAAAGTAGGTGCTATTTGGTGCCCTTCTCTCTCCAAACCATCAAGAATATTTGTAAGCTCCGTTTGGAAATTACCATGATTTGCACGTATCATAAAGTTTTCAGGAATTTCGCGCTGAGCAATAAGTTCCCTCAAATGTACAATCCTATCTTCGTCCTCGTCAACAAACTGGAATACTAACTCACCTCCCATCTGTCTGCGATGGTTTAAAGCTACATCCAGAGCAATAACTGGCGATCCTGGTTCTCCCCCTACATACTCACCAGGTCCTGAGAATCCATCAATATAAATTATACGACCGTGCCTACGGTTTAGAATAGGAAACCAGGCTCCAAGATATTTGCGGAGTATTACATGTTTTGCTTGTGTATGAGGTTCAATTTGCCAGATGGTTTCTTTTGGAGTGGACATTTCCCAACTCTCTTTTACTAATTTAGGGAAGCTAACAAGATGATACAACAATTAGTATAAAAACACAAGTGAGTTTAGCAATATTCAGATTCATCCCATGACAATATATTCACTTAGCTCCCGCCCCCCTCACCCCACCGTCATCATCCAATAAGCGATCCTCGCGGCCAACCGGCGGGGCACGAAGCGGAGCAAAACGCGGAGAGAGCGGTCATCCAGTCGGAGGCTACACTTGGCTTGCCTTTGAGCATGGCCTTGACTCCGCTCCGGGCGGCCTTGGCGCTGGGGATCATCGTCATCCGCTGGAAAAGAGTGAGTTCCTGCCCGGCGACCTGGTGGAACTCGGATTTGGTGACCCCGGGGGATAACACCGTGCAGCTCACGTTGGTCTTCCGCAGCTCGAAGTTCAACGCCTCGCCGAAATCCAACACGAACCGCTTGGACGCCGAATAAGTTGCATAGGTTGGCGAGGGCAGGTAGGCGCCAATTGAGGAAACCAAGAGGATATACCCATAATCGCGGGCCAGCATGTCCTGGATGAAGAGCTTGGTCAGGTGGGTGAGGGCGATGATGTCTATGTCGAGCATTTGTTTCTGCCGCGTCCAGGGGACCTCGGTAAATTCTCCGAAAATCCCAAACCCGGCGTTGTTGACCAGCACATCCACGGCTTTGCCCTGCGACTTGATCTCATCATACAGGCGTTGAGGCGCATCGGTCTCGGCCAGGTCTATGGGAATGACGGCCACCTCCACGCCATACTGCTTGGAGAGTTCCTCCTGGACTTCCCGCAATTTCTCCTCCCGCCGGGCGACCAGGATGAGGTTGCAGCCCCGCTGGGCCAGTTCCCTGGCGAAGTCCACCCCCATCCCGCTGGATGCGCCGGTGACGAGGGCAGTTTTGGCTTGTAAGGTTTTGGTCATGCTGTACTCCTTGTCTGCTTACTGGCTTACTCCCTCCTGAACTGGGTCTTATATAGCTGAGCGTACAATCCGCCGCGGGCCATTAGTTCGTCGTGGTTGCCCTGCTCCACCAGTTGTCCTTGGTCCAGGACCAGGATCTGGTCGGCGGCCAGGATGGTGGAAAGCCGGTGGGCTATGACCAGGCTGGTGCGGCCTTCCAGCAGAGGTTCCAGCGCGGCCTGGATGAGAGCCTCGGAGGTGGAGTCGAGGTGGGAGGTGGCCTCGTCCAGGATGAGGACGCAGGGGTCTTTGAGAATCACCCGGGCGATGGCCAGGCGCTGCTTCTCCCCGCCGCTGAGGCGGTAGCCCCGCTCCCCAACCATGGTGTCATACCCCTCCGGCAGTGAAATAATGAAATCATGAATATTGGCGGCCCGGCAAGCTGATTCCAGATCGGCGGCGGTGGCCTCCGGGCGGGCATAAAGCAGGTTAGCGCGGATGGTATCGTGGAAGAGATAGGTCTCCTGGGTGACCATCCCAATCTGGGCAGCCAGAGATTCCTGGGTAACGTCGCGGAGGTCGTAACCGTCCAGGGTGATGAGGCCCGCGGTGGGATCGTAGAGGCGGGGCAGCAGGTAGGTGATGGTGGTCTTCCCGGCTCCGCTCGGCCCCACCAGGGCAACCAATTGTCCCGGCTCGATGGATAAGGATACGTCCTGAATGGCGTAGCGGCGGGTGGCGATGAAGGTGGGGAGGTCAACCACATCCTCCTCATCAATCGCCGTTTTCCGGGCCTTCAGCGCCTCCCATTCCTCGTCCGAGGTGTAGGTGAAGGAGATATCCAGAAAACGGATGCGGCCATGAACTTGCTCCAGTTGGTGGGCGTCCGGTTTATCCTGGATCTCGATCTCCATGTCCATGTACTCGAAGACTCGCTCAAAGCTGACCATGGCGGTGGCGAATTGGACTTGAAGGTTAGAAAGCGCGGTGATGGGACCAAATATCTGCGCCACGTAAGAGACGAAAGCGACAATCGTGCCAATGGAGATGTCACCGTTGATGACGAAATGCCCGCCCAACCAATAAATGAGGGCGGTTCCCACGGCGGAGATGATGCTCAATCCCAGAAAGAACCAACCGCTGACCAGCGAACGGCGCACGCCGATGTCGGCCACGTTCCCAGCAGATTCTCGATATTTCTTGAGTTCCTGGCGTTGGCGGCCGAAGGTCTTCATCAACAGCGCGCCGCTGATGCTCAGGGTCTCCCGGATGTGGCTGGTCATCTCGGCGTTATGTTCCATAGATTGGCGGCGAATCTCTCGCAGCGCCCGAGCCACCCGTCGAGCGGGAAGGATAAAGAGCGGGAAGAGCGCCAGCGACAAGAGGGTCAATCGCCATTCAATCGAGATCATGATAGTGAGCGCGGCGACCAGGGTGACGATGTTGGTGACGATGGTGGGGATGGTGCCCACGATGGCGCTCTGCGCGCCGACCACGTCGCTGCTGAAGCGAGAGATGACCTCCCCGGCTTTGGTCTCGGTGAAAAAGCGCAGCGACATCCACTGCATGTGCTGGTACATCTGCCAGCGCAGATCTAAGATGATGCCCTCCCCAGTTCGGGAATTGAAATATCTTTGGGCCACGCCGAGCAGTCCGGTGGCGAACGGAATCGCCACAATGACCAAGGCCAGCACGTTCAGCCGGGAGGTGTCTCCGTTGGGGAGAACGTCGTCAATCATCTCCCGGAAGATGAGGGGCGATATCAATCCCAGAATGGAGGTGATGATGATGATTACCAGGCTGAGCGCCAGGAATACCGAGTAGGGACGCGCATACGCCAACACCCGGCGCAGCAGCGCCCGGTTAACTTTGGGTTTATCCTTCGAATCGTCGTAGCGGATATAACTCCACCAGCCAGCGCCATGAAACATATTAAAACTCCTTTAGGGAGCTAGGATTTTAGCTATCGGTTAGTCGGGATTGAGCAGCTAAGAATTTATCTTGCAGACGATGATCTTGATTGCCTAATAACTGGTTGCCTAGTCGCCCAGTTACATGTCTCCCTGATTATATCCCACTCGCCGCCCGCCTACCACGGCAATATCTCCTCTGCCAGTCGTAGAACTTCCCGGTGACTCCATCCCACCCATGTAGATCTGCACTCAGCCGGGAGGGGAAAAGAGAGCGGAATTTGAGGAACTTAAATTGTTGTTTGTGCTAAAATCTTGGCAGCCAAACGAAGATTAGATTGGTCAAGGAGCATCGCCTATGTCCCAAACAGACCAATTCCTCAAAACCAAGCTTTACATCCCTCCGGTGCGGCCGGAGGTCGTCGCTCGCCCGCGGCTGAATGAACGCCTGCGCGCGGGGCTGGGGCGGAAGCTGATTCTCGTCTCCGCTCCGGCGGGTTATGGGAAAACCACGCTGGTGAGCGCGTGGGTCAAGGAGCAGGAGAGACCGGCTGCCTGGGTATCCCTGGATGAGGGGGATAATGACCTCGCCCGCTTCTTGATCTACTTCGTCGCCGCATTGCAGACCCTTTCCCCAGATATTGGGGCCGGAGCGCTGGGGATGCTCCAATCCCCTCAGACCCCGCCAACCGAAACGGTCCTCATGATCCTCATCAATGAGATCGCGGTGCGCATGGAGGACTTCACCCTGGTATTGGACGATTACCACCTCATCGAAAACCAGGACATAGATGAAGCTGTTACCTTTTTGCTGGAGCACATGCCTCCCCAGATGATGATGGTCATCGCCAGCCGGATAGACCCGTCCATGCCGCTGTCCCGCCTGCGCGCCGGGGGTCAGATGACCGAGATACGCTCGGATGACCTGCGCTTTTCGTTGGACGAGATCACCGCGTTCCTCAATGAGGGGATGGGGTTGGATCTCTCCGTGGATGATGTGGCCGCCCTAGGCGAACGCACCGAAGGCTGGATCGCCAGCCTTCAGCTAGCTGCCCTTTCCTTGCAGGGCCGCCAGGACAAGCATGAATTTGTGGAAGCGTTTTCGGGAAGCCATCACTATATCATCGACTACCTGGTGGACGAGGTGATGTCCCGCTTGGAGGAGGAAACGCAGCGCTTTTTGCGCCGGACCTCGATCCTGGATCGTTTCAACGCTTCGCTTTGCGACGAAGTTTTCGGTATATCCAACAGCAAAGGAATCATCGCAGAGCTAGAAGAGACCAACCTTTTTTTGGTCCCTTTGGACGATAAGCGCCTTTGGTATCGTTACCATCACCTTTTCGCTGATTTCCTCAACCAACGCCTGCGGGAAAGAGAGCCGGGAAGTATCCCCCAACTGCACAGCCTCGCCTCCCGATGGTTTGAAAAGCAAAATTTTTTCATCGAAGCGGTCAACCATGCGTTGGATGGGGAAGACTATGAATTTGCCGCCCAGGTAATCGAAGACATCGGCCCGGATATGATGATGCGGAGCGAATTCGACCAATTGGCCCGATGGATGGACGCAATGCCGCAAGAACTGGTGGAGAGCTGGCCCTGGCTTTGCATCATTCAGGCCTGGATGCACGACCGGTGGGCGAAATTAGACACTGGGGAACAATATTTGCAGCACGCTGAAGCGGCCTTGGAAAGCGGCGCCGCTTCACCCTCGGAGGAAGCGGAAAAAATCATTCGCGGACAGATTTCCGCCCTCAGGGCTTTGTTTACGCTCAAAACAGGGAAAATTCCTCAGTCCATAGAACATTCGAAACAAGCCCTTGCGTATCTTCCGGAGGATTACTTCAATCGCGGGGTGGCTAATTATTCTCTGGGGTGGGCGAAACTAGCCCAAGGCGATCTATCCGGCGCGATCCAGGCATTTGATGAAGGCCGCAGAGCCAGCCTGGCCGCTGGAAACCGGATCCTGGCCCAGGTCATTATTATGGACATCGGAAAAACTCAAGCCCTCCAGGGCAAACTTCACCAGGCGGCAGAAACCCTGGATGAAGCCATCCAATTCAAATACGAAAAGAGTGAAGTGAAAATCCCTTATGCGAGTTCCGCAAGCGTCAGCCTGGGGGATATTCTAAGGGAATGGGATGATTTGGACGCTGCCATGAGCCGCCTGCAAGAAAGTATTGAGATCAGCGCCGCATCCAAGGTAGTGGATGCTCTTACGCAAGGGTACGCATCTATGGCTCTGGTGAATCTGGCCCAAGGCGACCTGGAAGCAGCCATTCAAGCCTGTAAAAAAGCAGAGAGAATGGTCAAAGATATTCCAGATTTGGAAACTGAAACCAAACATAAAACGCTGGACAGTCGGGTCAAGCTGCTTCTCGCCCAAAATAAATTGGCCGAAGCCGCCCGACTCGTGAAGGAAAGAGGGTTAAAGGCAGATGCAGAAATTAATTATTTTATTTCATTCGAGCATATTCTCCTGGCACGGGTATTATTTCACCTAGGGCGAGAGACTCCTGAATCACAGGAGCTATCCGATGCGGAGACCTTGTTGGCAAACATCCTAGAGGCGACCCGGCCAGTAGGATACGTCAGCCACGTCATTGAGGCCCTGACGCTCCAGGCCCTGGCTTTTGAAGTCAGTGAAAGTTTAATCAAGTGGCCTTGGCATTGACCTTCGGCTCAACGGTCCAGGCGTCTAATAATCCAAAAAGCGAGTATGGGGAAGATCATTCCACCTAT
>CBDUUP010000284.1:0-6110 GCA_965370435.1 uncultured Anaerolineales bacterium
ATATGACTGACATAGGTATAAATTCCGAGCCGTGCTTGATGTGCAATAATTCGATGCAGAATTTATTAAAAAAAACGGGGCAGCAAGATTCTGTCTGCCACAAATGGTCAATGACCGGAATCTTGTCTTCAAAAATGTCCTTCTGCAGCCATTCCCAGGCCGGGGCGTTGAGCACTTCACCTGCCGCTACGATACGCTGCAATGATGACAGATCGGATTTGCGGGCCGGTTCTTCACCATAGCGCTTCATGAGCCGGACCCCGGTGGGCGAAGTGAACATGCCGGTAACACGGTATTCTTCAATAAGCTGCCAGAATGTTTCCGGGCCAGGGTAGTCGATGGAGCCTTCGAAGGCGATTGTCGTACAGCCCATCAGGAGGGGGGCATAAACCATATAGCTGTGGCCGACGATCCAACCGATATCCGAGGTAGCCCACCATACATCATCTGGGTTCAGCCCAAAGCACCAGCGGCCCATACTGTGAATGTAGACTTGATAGCCGCCATGTGTATGGACGGCGAGTTTAGGTTTGGCGGTAGTTCCCGAAGTCGCCAGAATATAGGCGGGTTCGTTGGATTCCATCACAACATGGCTGCTATCCTGGCCCTCGCCCCGTTTCAGGAATTCAGCCCAATCCATTTCGCCTTCCCCCGTCTGCGGCGGCGCTTGGCCGGACCGATTGAGCACAATCACATGCTCTACAACCTCGCCTGTCTTTTCCAGGGCGGCGTCCACGATTTCTTTCAACTGCACTTCGCCGCCCTTGCGGTAGGTAACATCCGCGGTTAGCACCAGCTTGGAGCCGCTGGCCACGATACGGTCGGATAACGCGCCTGCGCCAAAGCCGGCAAATACAACCGAATGAATGGCCCCGATGCGGACAGTGGCCAGCATGAGCATGATGCCTTCAGGGCAAACCGGCATATAGACGGTCAGGCGGTCGCCTTTGCCCATGCCTAATCCACGCAGCGCAGCCGCGATCTGTTCAACCCCGGCCTTCATTTCCGCATAGGTGAAGGTCTGACGCTCGCCGCGTTCATTGGCATAAATTAGGGCGGTATGGTCGCCTCTACCGTTTTCCACGTGATGGTCAAGACAATTGTAAGCCAGGTTGGTCTGCCCCCCTGAGAACCAGCGGAAGGTGGGCGGCTGCCATTCAAATACCTCATCCCATTTGCGAAACCAGGGCAGCTCATCAGCCGCCTCCGCCCAAAATTTATCCGATTCATCGGCCGCGTACTTGAGCCAGCGTTCAACGCTTGGGGTCATATGCTCTACCATGTCTACTCCTTGGGATCGATGATAATAGTATTGCGGGTCGCGTTCAAGCGAGAGTCATGGGCGAGGGTAACCGAACCCATCGCACCCTGACCGAGTTATATATTGACCTCAAAAAGGCCGAATGTCTGTTTTGGAATGAAGCCCAAGGCCAGGTCAATAGTCCCATCGTTACCGTGTAAAATATAGAATGATGTCATCATCGTGGATACTATCGTTGTAACGGCGCTCAGGATGCTTCTGAAGACCAGCGTATGCTGATTATTTTACATATCAGGCTGATTATTTTTCATAACAGGCTGATTAGATAAGACGGCGGGTTAATTGACCCGCCGTCTTATTTCATAGTTTGCTTCTATGTAGGGACTAGATGATTTCCAGTTCCTTCAGTTTGCTTTCCGGAACCACGCCGTTTACCCAGCCCCGTTCGGCATAATATTCCTCCAGCATCTCATCCAGCTCCACAACGTGGCCTTTGGATCCAGGCCCGTCAGACGGTTCTTTCAAGAAGCGTTCCGGCAAGGTGTCTGAACCTTCGCCAAAACCAGCTAGATTGTTGTAATGGCGTTCCAGATTGAAGACCCGGTCTCCAACTTCAAGAAGCCCGCCAGCATCCATGGGGTTGCCGGTGACGGCCGCATATTGGTCGGCAAAGGCGTCCAGGTTTTCGGCGAAGGTGGCGAACTTGCAGACGTTCAGACAGTCCGTCATGGTATGCACGTTCTGGAATAACACCGTGAGCGCGCCTTTGCCCTTCCATTCCAGGGGATCGGTCACGTCGGCCGGGCCAAGCACATTGCCGATAACTTCGGCGGCAGGGGTGTAGGCCCGCAAGTGGCAGGCGCCTCGATTGGAGGTCGCGTAGGCGATGCCCATGCCTTTGATTCCACGGGGGTCATAAGCCGGGATAGACATGCCCTTGACGGACATGGAAATCTCCGGCGCGCCCCACTTCTCGGCTGCCCTTGCCGGGGATTTGGCGAGGTCCTCGCCGATGCCTTCCTCACGGTTGGCGATCTGATCCAACAGTTTGAGCATAGCCTCAGAATCGCCCCATGCCAGACCGTCCCCATTGAGCAGGTTGCGTTCGGTGGCTTCCATGGCAACGGCAAGCGCGTTGCCAGCCTCGATGGTGTCTATGCCATACTCGTTGCAGCGGTCAATTAACGCTGCAATTGCTCCGGTATCGTCCAAGTCACACATAGCGCCAAAGGCCCAGACCGATTCGTACTCGAAGCTCTCCATTCTCAGGCCAGCATGCGGTCCTTCGGTGATCTCCACCTCTTTCTTACAAGCCACCATGCAGGCATGGCAGGTGGGATTTTTAACCAGGATAGTTTCCTCTACAGTTTCTCCGCTGATCTTCTCATGGGTTTCAAAATACGTGGATTTGGCGTTGCGGGTGGGCAAAGCGCCAATAGCGCCGGCTAAGTTCATCAACACATTGGTGCCATAAACCGACAGGCCGCCCTTTTTGGGCGCAGTTACCACGGCCTCATCGGTAAGCTGTTCTAGCCCTCTGGCGTGGGCCTCTTTGAAGGCTTCCTTGTCAAAGGGCATGGGCCGGTCAGCGTGAACGCCTTTAACCACTACGGCTTTCAGGTTCTTGGAACCCATGACCGCGCCGGTGCCGCCTCGTCCAGAAGAGCGGTCGTCCTCGTTCATGATGCAGGCAAAGGTGACCATTTTTTCACCGCTCACCCCGATGGTCATCACAGAAACATCTTTTTCGCCATGCTTCTCTTGCAAAGCTTTAACTGTAGCGCGGACGCCCTTTCCCCAAAGATCGGAGGCGTCATGCAAAGTAAGCTCGCCGCCTTCAACATAGGCATACATAGGCTTATCGCTCTTGCCTTTGAACACAATCCCATCCAACCCGGCCCATTTGAGCCGCGCCCCAGACCAACCCCCGTGGTGTGAGTCTACAATGGTCCCAGTCAGAGGGGATTTTGTGCAGGCCGCAATGCGTCCGCTGAGATTGACGTCTGTGCCGGTGAGAGGGCCAGTCATCAAAACTAAAATGTTTTCGGGACCGAGCGGGTCTACCTGTGGGCCGTTGTCAAAAACATACTTAGCCCCCAGGCCTCGACTGCCAATATACTTGCGGGCATCTTCCTCGTCAATAGGTTTAAATTCTGTCTGTCCGGTAGTCAGATCTACCCAGGCAACTTTGTTACGGTAACCGCCGAAATTCATGATTCACTCCTTTTAGATAGTTGATAACGGATACAGGTATGGTGAGGGTATCGGTTAATTTCTGGATTGGTCATTCCTAATGTTGCAGCGTTTCACTAAAAGAGAATCCTATTAAATAGGATTTGGTTGGACTGGGTGTTTTTCGATGCTTGGAGCAGGAACTACCAATAAAGGTTATTTCATCCAGCGTGAACGCATCAATCGAAAGCAGGATGAGCTATCAAGGCGGAGTAATTTTTTATTCTATACTAGTATACTGAATTGTGGAATAAATGTCAATCAACAATTCCCCTATGGATTGGTTTTTATTACCGTTTTGGACGCAGGTGGGTCGGGACGCGGCGTTTATTGAACAAGATCGGGCCGTAGATAACGTTCTTCGTAGGGGCGGGGCGGACGGCGTTCGGCCGCTCACGTCAAGCTGTCCGCCGCTACGACGGCATCGAAGTTCTCATCGGTATCCAGAATGTGGCCAGCGGGATGGTGGGGGTGGACGCGGCGGTCTTGAACAAGACCGGGTTCGCCCCGTAGGGGCGACCTCTATCCGAGCTTGCCAAACCTGATAGGTCGAACGACCTTTGGTCGTCATAGACCAGTCAGGTTTTTTGGTGTTGAACAAGATTGGCAGAAGTCCCGCAGGCCCGACATAGGGGAGCGCCCTTCAACCCGCTCAGGATTGCTGCGACCAGGGCGGACATCTGTCCATCCCAGGGTGAAATCGTTGAAATGAAATCCCCCCAAGGACATTCGCCGCCCTCCCCAAGGCCGCGGGTTTCAATTGACATAATTCGAGAATTCGTATATAATTTGTGCTATATTGTCTATTCAGGCCTCTGGGGGTGTCTATCATCAAGGATTCAACGCATGATAACCGTCTGCAATAATACCTGGAGGCAGCCATGCTACAACGTAAAAAACATCTGTACTACACCCTGCGCCTGACCGTCACACTGATGACCTTCGGCGCACTTCTATTTAACACCTTCGCCATCAGCATCCGCCCGGCGGAGGCCAATACTGAGCCTGCTGAAGCAGGCGAAGTGACTCCCGGCCTGCGGGCCGCCATCCAGGAGGCCCTGGGCCATGAGGCTTTTGCCCCGTTCGACGAGGCCGCCAAACTCACCGCCTCCGACGCAGACGTGGTTGACGAATTTGGCTACGATGTGGCCCTCAGCGGGGACACGGCTCTGGTGGGGTCCAATAGAGACGATGACAACGGCCTCAGTTCCGGTTCGGTCTATATATTCGAGCGGGACCAGGGGGGCGCGGATAACTGGGGGCAGGTGAAAAAACTCACCGCCTCCGACGGCGCTACGCTTGACATCTTCGGCTGGAGCGTGGCCCTCAATGGGGACACCGCCCTGGTGGGAGCCTATAATGACGACGACAACGGGACCGACTCTGGCTCGGCCTATATCTTTGAACGAGACCAGGGCGGGGCCGGCAACTGGGGGGAGGTGAAAAAGCTCACCGCCTCCGACGGCGCGGCGAACGACCATTTCGGCATCTCCGTCGCCCTCAGCGGGGACACTGCCCTGGTGGGGTCCTTTGAAGACGACGACTCCGGCTCCGACTCCGGCTCGGCCTACCTCTTCGAGCGGGACCTTGGGGGCGCGGATAATTGGGGCCAGGCGAAAAAGATCATCGCCTCTGACGGCGCGGGGAATGACGAGTTCGGCATGTCCGTTGCCCTCAATGGGGACACCGCCCTGGTGGGGGCGCATAGGGACAGCGACCCCTACACTGAATCCGGTTCGGCCTACCTCTTTGAGCGTAACCAGGGTGGGGCCGACAACTGGGGGCAGGTGAAAAAGCTCACCGCATCCGACGCCGCGGAGCATGACCATTTCGGCTGGAGCGTGGCCCTCAGCGGGGACACTGCTCTGGTGGGGGCGCAAAGGGACAGCGACAACGGTACCTGGTCCGGCTCGGCCTACTTCTTTGAGCGGGACCTGGGAGGCGCCGGTAATTGGGGGGAGGCTAAAAAGATCATCGCTTCCGACGGAGCGGCGTATGACTTTTTCGGCGACGCCGTGGCCCTCAGCGGGGACACCGCCCTGGTGGGGGCTTATCAAGACGGCGCCGGCTCCGGCTCGGCCTACCTCTTCGAGCGGGACCTGGGCGGGGCCGGCAACTGGGGGGAAGTGAAAAAGCTCACCGCTTCCGACGCCGCGGCGGGTGACTGGTTCGGCTCCGGTGTGGCCCTCAGCGGGGACACCGCCCTGGTGGGATCGCCGCATGACGACGACGACGGCGGCGAATCCGGTTCGGCTTATGTCTATTCACCCAACCTCCTCGTCAACGGCTCTTTCGAAGACCCCCTGGGCGCCGAGTGGGCCGAGGCCGTCTCTGGAAATGGGGATGGACGCATCCCTCTAAACCATGCCTATTTGGGGAACTACATCTACTTCTTTAATGCCAATGGCGGCCTAGAGGTCATCAAGCAGACCGTCGTCCAGGCTGGGATCGCCGGGGATGAATACACCCTTACCTTTTACTTCGGCGGGAAGAACGTGGACCTGAGCGGGAAGCTGGGGGCGCGGCTCATCTTCAAGAACGGCGGCGTCAAGGTGGACAAGAAGACCTGTATCTTCACCCCCGCGGGGACCTCCTTCTCCTGGACTTCGTTCTCCTG
>CBDUUP010000285.1:0-6109 GCA_965370435.1 uncultured Anaerolineales bacterium
ATAAACCAAGAATACTCGATTTCGCGCTCCTTTTCAATATTCGTCCACCAAAGCCGAAACCAATTGCGAATAAAAATGCGCCAACAATTGCGAAGCCCGCCCATTCGGGCTGAGCCTCAGAACGAAACCTTCGGCAGAATGAAACCCTCTTTTAGTCGGCGAAGGCCGACTTTGTAAATGTTTGTGCGACTTTAGTCGCTAAAACTGAAATGCCCCCGCGATTATTTCCCTCCTAATGGATCAGCCTCCTCGATGGCTTTTAATCCTTTCGCGCCCTTCGCGATCCAACCGTTTGGTTTATAATTATGCCTCATACCCCGCCAATGCTTGGAGGTATTCATGACCATGACTCCCGATCAACTAGCGCGACGATTGCGCCGCGAAGGCCAGAAGAACGTCACATTCTTTGAAAGCATCACCCCAGAGCAGTGGGACCTGGAAGTTTATTCTGAAGGCGCGGCCTGGAGCGTTCAACAGATATTGGTGCACGTCACCTCGGCTGAGGGCAGCCTGCGCCGGATGATTAGCCGAATCGTCAAGGAAGATCATCCCGGCGTGCCCGAAGACTTCGACACGGATGGCTACAACGCCCGCAAGGTGGAAGAACTGAAGGAGTCGTCACCGGCAGACCTGTTTGAGCTATATGCCGAACGCCGTGAACAAACTGCCCTGATGGCTGAGGGATGCAGCCAAACGGACTTGCTAAAAGAAGGCCGCCATCCCTTCCTGGGCCAATCCCAGGTCATCGAAATGCTCAAGCTGATGTCCCTCCACGTTCAACTTCATATCCGCGATATTCGCCGAACCATAAAGTCTGCCTGATGTCTATTTTTCCAATCTCCGACGTTGTGCTCCTGCCGCTCGAAAAAAGTGATCGTGATGGATTGGTCCTCCTGAGCGAGAACCACCATATTCTCCGACGTTTCGGCCAGCTTGAGATCCGCCGCCTCACCGCTGGGCCTGTCACCTCCTTCACCCGTAGAGCGATAGCCGATGAGGTCTGGATCCCTCTGGACGGTGAGATCACTTTCCTCCTCCAGGATCAACGCCCAGCTTCTCCTTCGGCGGAGCAAACTATGGAAATCACCATTCACGCCGGTCAACCCCAGGCTCTTCTCATCCCCTTCGGCGTTGCCTTTGCCGTTAAAGTTGAGACACCCTCGCAAACCATTCGTCTGACCACCCACGCCGATGACGCCGGTGACGAAACCCAGCCCGCCGAGTCCCTTCTCCATCTTTGGCAAAACCCATGACCAGCCACCCGCTGTTTCTCTTCCTCAAGCTTTCCCGGCCCTTATTCTTGGTGGGCGCGGCGTTGCTTTACGCCCTGGGCGCCGGCATCGCCGACTATCTGGGGTATTCGATTGATTGGGGAGTCTACCTCATCGGTCAGTCATGGGTCACCGCCATGCAGCTCACCGTCCACTATCTGAACGAGTTCTTTGACGCCCCCGCCGACGCCGACAACCTCCACCGAACCTTGTTTTCTGGCGGCAGCGGAGCGGCGGGGGAGGGAGGGCTTCACCGTCAAGTCCCTCTGTGGGCAGCTTTCCTGACTCTGACAATTGTCGCCTCGATTACGACCTTTATGTTATCTACCGGCCTGCTCAGTCCGGTCGTGATTTTAGTGATGGTCTTGATCTTCTTGGGTTCGGTCTTTTATTCCGCGCCGCCTTTCAGGTTGGCGCGTTCTGGATATGGAGAACTCACCGCCTCCGTCATCGTCGCCAACCTGGTTCCTGCTCTAGCGCTCCTTCTCCAAACTGGAGAACTACACCGCCTGCTGCCGATGAGCACATTTCCACTCACCGCCTTGCATTTGGCGATGATGTTGGCCTTCCAGTTGCCTGATTACGCAAACGATTTAAAGCACCAAAAACGTGCCCTGATGATCCGTCTGGGCTGGGAGAGCGGTATGACCCTCCATAACCTGCTCATCCTCACCGGGTTTGCCATTCTAGGGTTGGCGGTCCTCATGGGGATGCCCAGGTTCGTGGCCCTTCCCGCTTTTCTGGTGTTTCCCTTGGGTCTGCTGCAAATCTGGTATCTCAACTGGATCATCGCCGGTGGGAAACCGAACTGGAACGCCCTGACCCTCAACGCCGTCGCCATTTTCGCCGGATTCGCCTACCTCCTCGCTTTTGCTTTCTGGACTCGATAATCTTACCCACGATTTCATCCCTCACCCTTCACCTCTCCCTCCCATGCCTGAATTCCTCCAACTCCTCCCCCCACCCAAAGCCCTGGCGAAATTCTTCGCCCACTTTTCCCCATCCCCGGTGACCGAAGAGATTGACACCGCCCACGCACTGGGTCGAGTGACCGGCAAGCCTGTATCGGCTGCCTATCCCTTGCCATCTTTTCCCCGTTCAACGGTTGACGGATACGCCGTCCAGGCGGCTGACACCCACGGCGCGGGCGAAACCCTGCCAGCGTATTTGAACTTGGTTGGGGAAGTGCTGATGGGCGCGACCCCCGATGTCGCCCTCCAGACAGCTCAATGCGCGCTGATCCATACCGGCGGCATGCTCCCTGAAGGCGCGGACGCCGTGGTGATGATCGAATATACCCAGGAAACCCGCCCTGGCGAGATTGAAGTAATGCGCCCTGTCGCTGATGGCGAAAATGTTCTGAAGGTGGGCGAAGACGTTGACTCCGGTCAGGAAGTGATCCCTGAAGGGACGCGCCTGCGTCCGGCGGAGATCGGCGGGTTGATGGCTTTGGGGATCATCAGCATAACCGTCACCCGCCAGCCCAGGATCGGCATTATCTCCACCGGCGATGAAGTTGTGCCTCCTGAGGGTGAATTACAGCCCGGTCAGGTGCGGGACATCAATACCTACACACTCGCCGCCCTGGTGACGGAATCAGGCGGTATGCCCGTCTCCTACGGCATTATTTCCGATGAACTCGAAGTCTTACAGAAAGTTTCCCGCCAGGCGCAGGCGGAATGTGACGCAGTCATCATCACCGCCGGTTCCTCCGCCAGCGTCCGCGATCTGACTGCTCAGGTCATTGACAGCCTGGGCGAGCCGGGCGTGCTGGTGCATGGGGTGAACGTCCGCCCTGGCAAACCGACCATTCTGGGGGTGTGTGATGGTGTGCCTTTGATCGGCTTGCCGGGCAACCCGGTCAGCGCATTAGTGATTGCCAGCATCTTCGTCGTCCCGGTGATTGAAAAACTTCTTGGACTGAATCGGCCCAGTCCCCGCCCCTCGATTCCCGCCCGCCTGACCCTCAACCTCGCCTCCCAGAGCGGCCGCGAGGATTGGATTCCCGTGCGCCTGGTCGCCGGTGAAGATGGCTACCTCGCCGAACCGATCTTCGGCAAGAGCAACCTTATCTTCACTCTGGCCCGCGCCGACGGCCTGGTGCGCATCCCCCCCGATGCGAACGGGCTGGATGCCGGAGATTCCGTTCAGGTGATCTTGACATAGCCAGTCACACGCCCTAAAGAGAGGTATAATCAGGGGCGCAAGTCAATCTGTAGATAAAAAGTTGAAAGGAGAAAGTGTATTATGCCTCGTGGATGGGAACTTATCATCATCGTCATTGTGATATTGGTGCTGTTTGGCCCTGGCCGAATCAGCAAAATTGCCGGAGAGATTGGCAGCAGCATCAGCGAGTTTCGAAAAGGTATCGCCGGTTCGGATGATGATTCCGAAGAAGAGTCAGACGAAAAATATAAAGAAGAAAAGTACGAATAGCCTGACCAAGATATGTCGGTCTATCTGCATGACATCCCCCTTCCCGAAGCCCAGGCCCGGCTGGATGCCGCTCTGCAAGCTGTCGGGTTAGGAGGGCGGCTGGGGGTTGCGATGATCCCTCTCGATGAAAACGCATTGGAACGAGTTCTGGCTGAAACCATCTGGGCCAGGATTTCCTCTCCTCATTATCACGCCTCCGCTATGGACGGCTTTGCCGTTCGGGCCGCCGAGACCGACGGCGCAATGCCCACTGCGCCGCTGTCCTTGCGTTATGGAGAACAGACCGCCTACATAGACACCGGTGACCCGCTGCCCATCTGGGCAGACGCCGTAATCCCCATCGAGAACGTCGAGCCGCTGGATGAAAACCAACAGCCATCGGCCGATCCCCGCCATCCCCACAGCATCCGCATCCGGGCCGCGCTCCCGCCCTGGCATCACGTCCGCACCCTGGGGGAAGATATGGTCGCCACCCAATTGGTGCTGCCGGTCGGCCACGTCTTGCGCCCCGTTGATTTGGGAGCAATTGCCGCCTGCGGCCACGCCGAGGTAACCGTCGCCCAGCGCCCTCGCGTGGCAATTCTTCCCACCGGCACCGAGTTGGTGCCGCCGGGGCAACCCGTCGAACCGGGCGACATCATCGAATACAATTCTTTGGTCATGGCCGCTCAGGTCAATCTCTGGGGCGGAACCGCGGTCCGATTTCCTAGCACGCCAGACGACATCGAACAGATTAGAGCCAGAGTGATAGAGGCTGCCCAGAATCATGACCTGATCCTGCTCAACGCCGGTTCTTCGGCAGGCTCGGAGGATTTCTCCGCTCAGGTGGTCGAATCGCTGGGTGAACTTCTGGTGCATGGCGTGGCCATACGTCCGGGACACCCCGTCATTCTGGGGATGATCCGCCGGGATGACGGACGCCACATACCCATCATCGGTGTACCCGGCTATCCGGTCTCCGCCGCCCTCACCGGAGAGGTCTTCGTCGAGCCGCTTCTGGCCCGTTGGCTGGGGCGCCGCCCTCACGAACCCCAAACCCTTCAAGCCACTCTCACCCGAAAAATGACCTCCCCGCCGGGGGATGACGATTACGTTCGTGTGGCTGTAGGTCGGGTGGGGGAGCGTACCCTGGCCGCGCCGTTAGGGCGCGGGGCCGGGGTTATTTCTTCCCTGGTTCGCGCCGACGGTATCGTCATCCTGCCCAGCGGGTCCCAGGGCTTACCCGCCGGAGACGAAGTCACCGTCCGCCTCTATCGCTCCCCGGCTGAGATCGAGCGCGCCATTTTCGCCATCGGCTCCCACGACCTCACCCTGGATATTCTGGCCCAACACCTGGCCGAGAAGGACCGCCGTCTGGTTTCCGCCAACGTGGGGAGTCTGGGCGGCCTGGTGGCTCTCCAGCGAGGCGAAGCCCACCTTGCCGGTTCCCACCTTCTTGATCCAGAGACCGGCGAATATAACCTGTCCTATATTCACGAATACCTGCCCAATGTGCCGGTTGTTGTTGTAGGACTGGTAGGCCGGCAGCAGGGCTTGATGGTTCGCAAAGGCAACCCCTTGGATCTGGGCGAACTCGGTGACCTATCTCGTGCGGAAGTGTCTTTTGTCAATCGCCAGCGAGGGGCCGGAACTCGCGTCCTGTTGGACTATAAACTGAACCAACTAGGAATTCCGACCGATTCCATTCAGGGCTACAATCTGGTAGAATATACCCATCTGGGCGTCGCGGCTGCGGTGGCTTCTGGCCGCGCCAATTGCGGTATGGGGATCGCGGCGGCTGCCCAGGCCCTGGAATTGGATTTTGTCCCCCTCTTTGAGGAACGCTACGATCTGGTGATACCCCAGGAACACTATAACAGCCCGCTGCTTGCCCCGCTGGTGGATGCGCTTCAAAGCCAAACGCTGCGTGAAACAGTTGCCAGCCTCCCCGGATATGACACTTCCCCTATGGGAAAATTAATAGCTGAATTGGAGTAATTTGATTATGATTAATGCTCTGGTCATAGATGACAATCGCCACATGGCGGATAGTCTCTGTCAGATGTTGAGTTTGTTTGATGTTCTGGGAACCCCCGCCTATGGCTCCCGCGCGGCTATGGAAGCCCTCCGGGATACCACCCCCGCCGCGGTCTTTCTCGACATCAATATGCCCGGTGTCACCGGCTTTGAAATCTTATCCTATTTACAGCGTGAACCGCGATTATCAACCACCCCGGTCTTCATCGTGACCTCCGATGACCAGCCGGAGACCAGCGAACGAGCCAGAGAAGGCGGCGCCATCGCCACCATCATTAAACCCGTTGAGCTAGACGCCCTGGAGACCGCCCTCCGTAAGGCCCGCTTGATTCCGTGATAACCAAATATTATGGTAAATGAGGGCGATAAAAAGAACCCCATCTTTT
>CBDUUP010000286.1:0-6107 GCA_965370435.1 uncultured Anaerolineales bacterium
GTCCCGGCGGGACGATATCCTTTGAACTGGTCGGCTATTACGACCACGAAAGCGAGATTGACAGTTACGAGTTAATTATGTATGGATATTGATAGATCGCTATAATCTGGGAAAGGATATGAACATAGACATCTGGAATTAGACTCGAGGGAATCCTGTACATTTCGACTAGATTTGGGATATATTATCTTCGCACATACTCAGCACCGTAAATTGTTTTGTGCCTCGCTGGATACAGTTGACTCACGTCACTCTGATGAACGGCGCGGGAATCTGGATTTGGCCGAACCCTACCCGCTGGTGAAGACCGCGATGCCACCGGCATTAGCCGAACTGACTAAAGCGACCGGTAAAACTGGTCGCTTCTCCTCCGGGCGGTAGGATATTACAACATATAGGATGAAGAAAACGAGTCGCCTTTCCAGTTGATATCGTTGGTTTGGTGCAATTCTGGTGCAGATAGCATGGAGACTATGTAAACTATGGACAATATTTACAATCTGACCGCCACATATAAGACTCTGTGGACACAATAGACCCACATATATGGTGTAGACTCTGGTCACTGAGGCTTTGTGCCTTCGTGGTTTACATTATCATCATACGGTCATCCCTCCCCAGTATCCTCCAATACCAAAGTATAATAAAGGTAAATATTCGTTTAATTTGGGAAGGAGATTCTCATGCCATTAGATATCATCGTAGGGGCGCAGTGGGGGGACGAAGGCAAAGGCCGCATGGTGGACTTGCTGTCCGCCCAGGCCGATTACGTGGCCCGCTACAGCGGAGGCGACAACGCCGGGCACACCGTCACCGTGGGAGAGCAGATATTCAAACTGCATCTGCTGCCCTCCGGGTTGATCCACCCCCATACCGTGGGGGTGTTGGGGAATGGGATGGTCATCAACCCCGCCACCTTGCTGGCAGAGATGGAACGCATCCGGGCTGCGGGGATCGAGGTGAACCCGGAGCGCCTGCGAATCTCTTACGCCGCCCATCTCATCACCCCCGCCCACCTAGCCCTGGACCAGGCCCAGGAACACCTCCGCGGGGACGAAGCCCTGGGCACTACCTTGCGAGGCATCGGCCCGGCCTACACCGATAAAGTAGCCCGTCATGGTCTGCGGGTGGAGCAGATGCTGGACTTGGAAGGGTTCGCCGAGGCGGTCCGCGAGCACGTCGCCAGCGTGAACCAAACCCTGACCACTCGCTACAGCGCTGAACCCCTCGACCCCGAGGCGGTCGCGGCTCAATACGCCGACTACGCTCACCAATTAACACCCTATATTGAAGAAGCCTCCGCCCTGCTCCACGGGGCATTGCAGGATGGACGCCGGGTGCTGGCGGAGGGCGCTCAAGGCACCTTGCTCGACCTGGATCACGGCACCTATCCATTCGTCACCAGTTCCACGCCCACCGCGGCGGGCGCGATGATCGGGCTGGGATTGGGTATCAAGCATGTGGAGAGGATCATCGGGGTGACCAAAGTATTCCAAACCCGGGTGGGGGCTGGGCCATTCCCCACCGAAGTGACCGGCGAGTTGGCCGAACGCCTGCGGGGGACCGGGTCCAATCCCTGGGACGAGTTCGGCACCACCACCGGACGCCCCCGCCGGGTCGGCTGGCTGGACATCCCCCTGCTGCGCTATGCGGCCCGGGTAAACGGCCTGACCGAGTTGGCTCTCACCAAGCTGGACATCCTCAGCGGCCTGCGCCCCTTGAAACTCAGCGCCGCTTACCGGGAGGGAGACCATACCCACCCCGAACCCACCCTCGGCCCGGCGGATTTGACCCCCTTCGAGCCGGTTTACGAGGAGCTGCCCGGTTGGGAGGCCGAGGTGATGGAAGTCCGCCAATGGGACGACCTGCCCGCTGGAGCGAAAGAGTACGTCCGCCGGATCGAAGCCCTGACCGGGCTGCCCGTTCGGATCATCTCGGTGGGGCCAGAGCGCACCCAGGTAGTGCAGATATCGTGAAATCACAACCTCCCGCAGGTTATTGAGTATCTATGCCCTTCATGAACTCAATCCCAACAAGCCAGCCAATGGTGAAAGTTAAGATGAAACCTGCGGGAGGTTTCGGGGTGGAATATTGGCTATTGCTCATCCTGCTCTTGCTCGCGCTGGCGGCTTGTGCAGCCCCGCCAACGCCCCTGCCGACAGCCACGCCCTCCTCAACAGTCCCTCCCACAGAGACCTTCGTCTGGTTTCCACCCACCGCCACCTACACCCCTTTCCCCACCCGGGCCGTCACGCCCACCGAAGACCCTCGACCCGGCCTCGGCGCGCTGATCTTCTGGGACGACTTCTCCACCGGGGAGTTCTGGGCCTTGAACCAGGGGAGCGTGGGCAGCGTGGCGCTGGGGAATAACGCCCTCACCATCGCCATCGCCCAGCCCCTGGGGTATCTGTTCACCACCCGCACCGAGCCGACCCTGAGCGACTTCTACGTGGAGGTCACCGCCAGCGCCAGCATCTGCACCGGCGAGGATGAATACGGCCTGCTTCTGCGGTTCGCGGCTTTATCGGATTTCTACCGCTTCTCCCTCTCCTGCGACGGGCGGGTGCGCTTGGACCGCATCTACCGCAGCCAGCCCTCCTCCCCCCAGCCCTGGCTGTTGACCGGCGTGGTTCCCCCCGGCGCGCCGGGCGTCTCCCGGCTGGCGGTATGGGCGCTGGGCGATGAGATGCACTTCTTCGTCAATGACGCGCTCCTCTTCACCGTGCAGGACGGGACCGTTCCGCGGGGCTTGCTGGGGCTGTTCGCCCGCTCGGCTGGCGATACGGCGGTGACGGTGAATTTCTCGGATATGGAGGTGTGGGAGGTGGAGCCGTAAGGGAATGAAGATGGCGAATGCCAATTGCGGTTGCACCCCCTGCCTTTTTCCTGTAAAATAAACCTGTCTGCTTGACAGGAGACTCTTATGCAGCTTGAAATCATATCCCATGAACCCACCAGCACTCGCCGGAGGACGCCGCTCCTTTTCGTTCACGGTATGTGGCACGGAGCCTGGTGCTGGGAGGAGCATTTCCTGCCCTACTTCGCCCAACACGGCTATTCCGCTCACGCCTTGAGCCTGCGCGGCCATAGCGGCAGCGAGGGAGGGGAACGCCTGAGGTGGCATTCCTTATCTAATTACGTTTCTGACGTGAAGCAGGCAGTGGAAGGGATGGAGAGACCTCCGGTTTTGATCGGGCACTCGATGGGCGGGGTCATCACCCAGAAATACCTGGAGACTCACCAAGCCCCGGCTGCGGTCTTGCTGGGGTCGATACCGCCGGGCGGTCTGATACCGGCCACCTTGCGATTCGCCCGCCGCCATCCGCTGGCTTTCCTCAAAGTAATCCTGACCATGCGCATGTATCCGGTGGTAAGCACGCCGGAGATGTACCGGGAGGGCTGCTTCACCGATGACTTCCCTGAAGAGCAGTTGATGAGCTACTTCGAGCAGGTGCATAATGAATCCTTCCGGGCCTATGTGGACCTGATGATCTTCAATTTGCCTCGGCCCAAACGGGTCAAAACGCCCTTGCTGGTGCTGGGCGCGGCCAATGACATGTTGATCACGCCGCAGGAGGTCAGGGCCACGGCTCGGGCTTACGGCACAGCGGCGGAGTTCTTCCCCAATATGGGGCACAACATGATGCTGGAGACCGGCTGGCAGGCCGTGGCGGACTGGATCCTGGAATGGTTGGGGAAAAAAGCGCTGTAACCCAAACCTCAAATTTCACTTGGAGGACCAACATGGCAACGTTAAAAGAAGCGGTAGATGATTTCCTGGCTCAGAAACGGATCGCGGTGGCGGGGGTCTCCCGGGACGGAGGGGCAGAAGCGGCCAATTTAGTTTATAAGAAACTGCGCGGCGCGGGCTATGAGGTGTTTCCGGTGAACCCCAATGCAGAGGATGTGGAAGGCGACCCTTGCTACCCCAGCGTGAAGGACATCCCCGGCGGGGTGGACGGGGTGGTCTTGGCGACCCATCCGAAATTTGCGGAGGGGATCGTCCGAGACTGCGCCGAGGCGGGGGTGACCCGGGTCTGGATGCACCGCTCCTTCGGGGAGGGGAGCGTCTCGGAAGAGGCGGCGGTATTCTGCCATGAGAACGGCATCACGGTGATCGCCGGGGGCTGCCCGATGATGTTCTGCGAGCCGGTGGACATCGCCCATAAGTGCATGCGCTGGGTGTTGAATCTGACGGGGGGGCTGCCTAAGGAGGCTTGAGGGGGATAAATGGCAAGCTGGGAAAAAAAATTGAATTAGAGATAGGGGAAGTAAACAAGAATGGAGAAATGGAGTCATTCTTTTATATCGAAATGATGAAGATATTTAGAGGTTTTATTAGGATATTGCATATATAATTCATCTGGTAAAATACTTGACAGAGAGCAAATGTTCTGTGTAGAATAATTTCTATTATCATGGAGATACTCATTTGACTACAGATATCACCACGCTTCCAGAAATCCAAGTCCTCGATAAGGTAAAGCCTCCTCAAATCGGTAAGACCTCTGTAGGACGTTCAATTTCATGGTACGTTGAGGAGCAAGCAGCTACGGGTAAATGGCGTGAAGAGGAAATCCCGGCTGAAACTGTTGGCCTCAGCCGCCCTTTGCGAGTTTTTCGAGTTTCGCGCAAAACTAATCTAATCACCTACAGTTGGCACGGCGACAAAAACACGTTCTGCCCACCGATGTGGTGGGATTTAGCCATTGGGTCAGGGGCTTGCGGTCTGGGCTGTCGGGCTTGCTTCTTGATGCTCACCCACCGCATAAAGCGTGACCCCTGGCGGCATTTGCTTTACGATAACCTGGATGATTTTCTGAACATCTCTGAGAAGTGGCTGGGCGCGTCGAACCGCCGTCCGCAACACACATTAGGAGTTGGCATTGACCGTTCCGACTCTTTGTTATATGAAGGTGTTGCGCCTCATGTGCGCAACCTCGCGCCGCTTTTTGCCGACCCCAAGTACAACCTGAACGGTAATAAGTTGATTCTGTTGACTAAAACAAAGAATACACACTATCTAGCTGAGATTCCCTCCGACCAACGCAGAAACATCGTCCCTAGTTTCAGCCTAAACCCTGAACCCATTGCCGATCTTTGGGAAGGGAAATGGCCGGATGGGCTTCGCATTTCACCGCCTATTTCAGAACGACTTGAAGCGGCCAGATTCGCCCAGGAAATGGGGTATGAAGTACGAGTGAGGATTGACCCGATTTTGACTCCTGCGGGATGGGAAGGTCACTATGCGGCCTTCGTGGCTGAAGTGAAGAAGCTGGGCATTGACTTCCGCTACTGGACGTTGGGAACCTATCGAGAAAAGAACGGCCAGCTAGACGCCTGGCGGGAACGCTGGGGATTACTGCCCATGGAATGGCAGCCAGAAGATGACGAATTGGAAAAAGACGGCACACACTGGCATTTACCCGAAGCGCGCCGCATTGAGATTTACACAAAGGTGAGGGATATTATCTTGCGCGAGTTTCCGAGGGCGAGGGTGAGCTTATGCAAGGAGACTCACGTAGTGAGGAAAGCTGTAAGGCTTTGTAATGGGGATTGTAATTGCTTATTATGACGCAGGGAAATTAACAATTACATCATCAGGGAATGTTCCTCTTATACGCCTTTTCCCATTTGCTTTTATTGGAAGAACATCTATACGGGCAGTTTGCTCACCTAACCGCAACGCGGCTCCTGAGTGTCTATCAATGAATGGGGTGAAGTTTCTCACCCATTGTTTTATTTCAGATACCTGTACTTCTTGCCTCCCGGCAAATTGATCACAAATTGAATCCAGCAACTGCGGGGTGTTATCAATTGTAAAAAGAACAGATTGGTGTGGATTTGTGGCATCTGAAAAAACGAAATCGCCATCCGGGTCTACTGCCCACATTGCTTCTTTCATCCGACAATGGCCTAACTCGTGGTTTCCAGCGAAAAATAGATCGTAAATTGGTAAATTTCTACGATTTCTCATTTGAAAAAATCTTACGAACTTAGCTACTTCTAATAGCCTCCGTTGATATAAATTTCGCAAATTTGTTGTTCTATCCCCTTCCTTGTTTACAATATCTAAAACTTCTTCAGTACCAAACGCCTCAACCACA
>CBDUUP010000287.1:0-6099 GCA_965370435.1 uncultured Anaerolineales bacterium
AAAAGGAGACAGCCTGAGACTGGTGGCGGGAACGCCCAGCAAGAGGTGGATCATGGTGCTGTTCCCGGAAATTGTGGTTTTCACAATATCCGAGGGAATTGCCTTGACTCTTTTAGCTGCCTTGTCGAGAAGGTCATTTATGGTTTCCACGACCAGCCGGGTCATCTCTTTGTTGCCGCCGTTCTTGCTGGCATAAATGATCCTAGAGATCACATCTTCCCCGCGGGTTATCTGTTGATTGTATTCGGCGACCTGGGCGCGAACTTCGCCAGAGAGCAAATCCACCAGCCAAACGGAGACCGTGGTGGTGCCTATGTCAATCGCCGCTCCCCACATTGGTGTATCGTCAGAGATGTGGCCGGGTTGTAAATCAATCAGTCGAGGGGGACACTCAGGGCAATCCAATGTTTGTGTGTCCAGGGTCGCGGTGACCTGCCACTCCCCTTCCCGCAGTACAGTCCCAAGACGCCGCAGCGTCGCCAGGGAGGCCTTTACATCTATAAAGTTAGACTGCTGGCGCAACTCTTTCTGCAGCCGGCTCCAATCATCGGTTTGGTTTTCCATGCTTGGTGGAGGAATAGTTAACTTTATCCGCTGGATTGTCTGAGCAGTTTGCGGGTCATACCCCTCAGGTACAGCAACTTTCGAAGCGGTTTTGTCTGTGGTTAGCCGCCGTTCAATTTTCTCTTGAGGGGGAACGACGATGACGGCGTCCCCTTCAACCACCGATTGGCAGGCCAGGGCGTATCCACGCTCCACATCTTTGGATGACAGCCGCAAGGCGCTACGGCGGCGCACCGCGCCCTCCTCAACTCGCACCACACAGCGCCCACAGCGTCCCTGACCGCCGCAGGGCTGCAGGAGGTCAACTCCTGCCTTTTGGGCTGCCTCCGCCAGGAGCGTCCCAGTTGGGACGCTCACCGGTTCTTCGCCCGTGTCAAAGGTAACGCGGTGCTCTGCCATAAATGGTTATTGCTGCATTATAGTTGCTTGAGGAACATAGGCAAGTCAACGGCTTCGCGTGGGCCAACTCGAATTTCCCAACCGGGAAGCTCTTCTTCCAGTTCACCTGAAAGAACGGCAACGTGTCCGGGTAAAATGATTTGCTTTTGACTGACCTTATCGGCCACATTGAATTGCTTCACGTCTTTGGCGATGCGTTCGGCGTCGAATTTTCCTGCCGCCCAGGCCGTGAGGACGCTCATGCCCTCCGCGTCGGTGACGACCAGCCAGACCGGGAGACCCGAACTCTCTACCTCGTTGGCAACGCTGAAGTAGGTGATACTGAAATTGGTAGTGACCAAAACCGGATCTTCGGGTTTGGGATTGTTAATTTCGTAGACCCCAGGCTGAACCTGGATCGGTTTCTGCGGGTCGGTGTAGATATTTTCTCGCAGCACAAGCAAGGGGTAAATCGTCTCGGGCGCGAAGTTATCCAATACGATGAAGCCCGCATACTTTGCGATAGCCTGGGCCGCTGCCACGGACTCAACCGCTGGTTCGGCGTTGTCACCAGGAAAAGCAATGATGGGGAAACCCAACGGGCGGAAGTTCTTTTTTAGCGCAAGGCGTCGAATTTGGGTGTTGTGGGCCAGGGTCTTATTAAGATCGCGCGCCCCGGTGTCTATCACCAGATCATCTACCCCTTTATCTTTGATCTTCTGGGTCAGGTCGGCTAATTCATCAAGGGTTTCCGCGGAAACAGCCAACGCGGCTTTATGTTGAAGCGCGAGATCAGCCATCGCTTCCCAATTCTCGGCGTTGGCCGCGTAGATCAGAGGGGTTTCCCCTTCGATGGCTTGAAGTCCAGCCTCCATCACCGCAGGATCTTGGCTGATGAGGATGAGCGGTCGTTGGCTGGCGCCCCGAGTGGCTTCGACCGCGGTCTTGAAAGCGGCCGGATCGCCAGAAACCGATTCTACCGCAAAGCCGTCCATCGTCAGGTCTATGCCGACGTAAATTACCTTGTAGGCTTCTGCTGCGGCTACTTTTGCCGGTATATCAGTTTCATCATCCCGAACCCGGAGAAATAAACCGGGTTTGTGATAGAAGGTTTTCTCATGGCGGAACAGAACCACTTCATTTCCGGCTTTAGCTTCGCTTCCGTTGGCCTTGAGGGTCACCAGGCGCACGGGTGGCTCGGCAGATTCGGCCAGTTGGGATTTAGCTTCGTCGCTGACGTGGGGGCAAAGGGATAGTTCCACCTGTTTTGCGCCCAGTTTCATAGCAAATGCCAGGCAAGTGGGAAAACCACAGTCCTTGCAATTGGTTTGGGGTAATAGTTTGTATATTTGAATTCCAGATAGAGCCATTCTTATCTCTCCGTGTCTATACCTTTTCAGGGGATGCAGCCAGGTCTTCAATTGCAGCCCGGACGCGCCGGACGCTCTCAGTGTGGCGCAAAACAATGATGTCGGCGCCGGCCTCAAGCAGCGTGACGGCAGTTAACGTTTCCCAATTTATACTTCGCTCCAGCCAATCTCCCCACTCATCGGGCACATCTTCGCCAACTTTGGCCTCTTTGGTTTTCCAAGTTTCGTAGCCAGCGGTAACCAGCATAGGCAGTTGGGTCATCGCGTCGCCCTGCAAAGCGGCCAGTCGTAACCTCTCCATAGCTGAATAACCATATTCCAGGCCATATCCCAACGCTCCAGTAGTGGGATCCATCAGAATCCGGTCGAGAGGCAAGCTCATATCGCTGATGAGTATATTGAGCTGCTTGGCGAGATTCACGTCCATTGGCGTGCGAGCGACCACCAGGTGGTCATTGGCTAGAGCTGCGGCCACGATAGTTCGGTAATTCTTGTCCTCACAAAGGCCGAGTACGATGCGCTCCCCTTTGGTCGCATCAGCTATCGCCACCATCATATCGTTGTCCAGTTCTGCTTGCCCTGGCCCAAACACCATCAAGGGTAAGCCGCTGGCTTCCAGCACAGCCTTCACTGCCGCGACCGCCCCCTCTGGCGTGTTGGGATTGCCTTCCGCGTCGGTCAGGCTCAGAGACAATTGGAGCAGGTCAACCCCCGCTTCTTCTGCGGCGGCGGCCCATTTTGCCGGATCGTCAATAACCTCGTCCCAACTGTCCAGCAATAAAGAAGACCAATCATCGGGACGCCGGTCCTTGATCTCCAACGCAATAACAGGGCTGTGAGGCATATCGGCCTCAAAGTGCATGAAAGGCAAAGTTGTCTCGCCGCCTACCGTTACGGTGCGGGAACGGGTACCGCCTTCCTCGGGTGTGGCCCCGATCGTAACCACTTGTACGGTTCCGGGCCAGTTATCTTTGGGGGTTTCAATTGGCATGGTTTACTCCAAAATAGTTAATTGGATAATTTTTCGGATATGTTTTTGCTGCGCTCTTGGTCCCTTTTCTTGAAAAAAGAGTCCAAAGGCATCTCTCGTTCAGCCCTGATCCCTAGATCATCCAAGTCATCCCCATCTTGGGAAGCCATGTGGCGCAAGAGATGTTTGTAGGTTAGCATGGCGGCAGGATATCTAATTCCGGCTGCGTGGTGGCCCAGGAATACGACCCGCAGGTTTTGATCCTGCATGAGTTGAGCCGCGGCGGCCAGAGGAATATCAGGGGGGATCTCAGGCATCCCGTCACGCATGATGTCGCCAGCGGTCAATTCATCGTAATCGCCGCGCCCGTAGGCCTTGACCAACTCAAACCTGCTGACCACACCCAGCGCATGTCCATCCTCATTCAACACGATAAACCCCTCAAAGTCTTTTTCCAGTGACACCTGGGCTATTTCGACAATGGGGGTTTCGGGTGAACAGGTTGGCACACCGACCTTCATCAAATCTCGGACGAGTTGAGGTGAAGGATTTTTATTATTGGCCATAGGGCACGTGATAATTGCAGAAAAAGTGAGCGGAGATCAGGAACAGTTGACGATCTCCGCTCACTTTACTTCCTAAAATATGGGATCCATAGTGAGCGCCGGGTGGTTATGTTCCTCCAGCCAGGCCATGAGTTCATCAACTGTGGATGCGTTGCGTTCATCGGCGATGCGGGAGATCAGTTCGGAATCGCCTTCTCTCTCGGCTACGGCCGCAAATTCATCGGCCATAGACTCTTTGAGGACACTGCTCATCCATACGACGCGCTTGAAACCGCCATCTGCGGAGATAAACTTGGGACTCACCAGATAGAACTTGCCAACGCCCATCACGCCAGGGGTCTGAAGTCCACCGCCAGCAACGCCGGCCAGTGTGCTAAAAGTCATGCCTGCTGGAGTCATGCTGGTGTCTTCGCGACTGACGACCATGACACCGTTGACTTCAGGAACCAGCATGACGATACATTCAAAGCAGCCGCAGGCCGTCATGGGGTTTTCCATGATGGAGTACATGGCGACTTCTTGCACAACTCCATGCGATCCGATAGCGGCATACTCGTTCGTCCCTGACCAGTAGCCCTTATCCTCATCAATGATCTTGCCCAACTTGATGGGTTGGTTGGGGCCGGTGGGGTTTATGTTAAAAGAGGCCTTTCCATCCAGCCAGTTGTATGCGCCGCACAGACCTAATCGTTCGGGGCTGATGACGCAGACGTGGTCTGGGGCGAAGGACTGGCACAAAGTGCAAGAGTAAAATTCTTCTACAGACGAGTCGGTGAGGTCGGCCAGGCGCTTGTTTCGGAAATCATAAGTTTCACGCGCCTCAGCCAACCATTTTTCAATATCGTCCTTTTCGGTGTAGATGGTGACTTGAGCTTTATCAACAATAGCGCCGAAATCAGCGTGTAATCGAGCGTGTAATATTTTTCCAAAATGCTCCAGGTTGAAGCCCTTATCGACGGCGGCGTTGGAGACGCGTATCCAGGTGATATCGCGCTGTCCGATGTGTTGGATGCCGGATGCGCCATTGATGAAGTAGTGAATCTGGCGTTCCAGGACCGGCTCGAAATCTTCCTGCATTTTTCTACCGGCCACATCAACGACAATGCCGATGTCCATAAAGCCTTGCTCTTCAATGTCCTCAAAGCCAGGGCCGATGACTTCAATTTTTCCGTCGGTGACCTCGTCGAGTGGGCGCATTTTCAAGAATTCGAAGGCGCGGGACTTCTTGCCGCCAAATTCGATGCGCATGTCAGCTCGCCGTACGACCTCGCCCTCAAAGGCGGAACCGTAGGGGACGGGCACGGGCACGTCGGCAATCTGCACTTTAACGCCCCGTACTTCGATACATTTCTGTACCAGGCGTTCGGCGCGCTCCAGGTCATCCGCTCCATCAATTTCGTTGAAGGGCATACTGACGACGTGTTCATAGGTAGTGATGCCGGTGGGCAGAATTTCGGGGATGACGGTGTCGGCGATAACGGGGAAGCCAAAATTGATCGCTCCGGCGGCCGCAGCGTATTTGAGATCATCCACTTCACCGAGGGCCAGCACGAAGGCGAAGACCCGCTCTCGGTTGTAGAGCA
Organism: uncultured Anaerolineales bacterium; assembly: GCA_965370435.1. GTDB lineage: Bacteria > Chloroflexota > Anaerolineae > Anaerolineales > UBA11579 > CBDUUP01. The sequence continues at coordinate 5,432 of CBDUUP010000287.1, forward strand.
GGATATCGCGGGCCTGATCGGGTTTGAGGCCGCCAAAGGTGAGCGCTGAGCGGGTGGCGAAACCAAGCGCGTAGATGGCGCTGATGGTATCGGTGCCGAAAGGCACGGTGTAGGTGTCATACCCAAGCTCAACGCCTTCTTCCATCAATTGGTGGATGATGCTGCGCCCATTGACGTTACCTGACAGGAAGGTCAGGATGTTGCGGCGTTGCAGCTCCCGAATGAGTTTGACCGCAACTTCATTGGACTTCGCCGCGCCGACAATGGCGGCGAAGCCAGGCATGCGGCCATCCACAAGCTTGATCCCCCAGGCCCGCAATTGGATATCGTCAATCGGCCCATTGAGGTGCCCGCTCATTCCGCTCCCATTGTCTGAATAAACCGTGCCTCCGGCCAAATCGAGGCCCGGCATTGGCTCCGGCTGAAGGCCGTAGGCAAAACGGACCGCCTCGATGGCCTCGGCGGCCAGCAAGGTTGCCATACCACTGTCTAACGTTTCACCCAGGTATGGCGTCCAAAGTTTTTGGGATGGAATAGGATGCAGCAGCGCACGAGCATGGGAGAGTACTTCTTCCAACTGTCCCAGGGTTTCGATCTCAATCCCGGTCATCCCCAGGATCAAGGGTAGGAAATATGCTGTATTGGGAAAGCTCACTGGGGTATCGGGG
>CBDUUP010000288.1:0-6074 GCA_965370435.1 uncultured Anaerolineales bacterium
CGGGCGACCTGGCGCTTTACAGTTACATTGATAATTTTTATTTATGACCGTTGGGTTGGTATTCCCTTTGGCTTTTGACTACGGTTTTTAGTATCACCGCGGGGATAGTCACCCTGGCCGGTAGGGATTGGAGGAAGCTTCCTATCACCCAGAGGCGAGGAACCGTGATGGGGTATTTGGTCGCCGGTCTTATCAACTGGCTCAGTATGGGTTTGCGTTCGTCCTGGTCCAATCTATTTTGGCCTCCGGCTGTTCTTCATGGATTGGTGCTGCTGGTCGTATACTACCGAATATTCCGCCTGGAGGATAGTAAGAAGGATCTTTTTCCATAGGAGCGCCTCTGGGTGTGTTGTGAAGTTCACCAGGCCCCGGTTTGCACAAACTGGGGCCTGAAATATTACATATTTTCCTTGAATCAGAGTTGGAATCGTTTATAATTACCCAGGCCAGGGATAATTACATTTAATGAAAATATTATTCTAAAGGAGAATGTTGTGACATTACCCAATTACGCGTATTTTAAAGGCGAGATTGTCCCTTACTCGGAGGCCAAAGTTGGCGTGGCGACTCATGCGCTGAATTACGGCACTGCGGCTTTTGCCGGGGTGCGGGCATATTGGAATGAGGATGAGGAGCAGCTATTCATCTTCCGCGCGGGAGATCACTTCAAGCGGCTGCTGAACTCGGCTCGTTTGCTGCTCATGGAGTTTGACCACACGCCGGAAAGTTTGACTCAGGTGGCGATTGATCTGCTGAAAAAGGAAGACCACCGCCAGAATGTTTACATCCGACCCCTGATTTATAAATCGGATGAATTGATCGGGGTCCGGCTGCATGACTTGTCGGCGGATATCACGATTTTCTCGCTGCCTTTTGACCGCTACGTCTCCAATGACACCGACGCCCACCTGACGTTTTCTTCCTGGCGGCGGATCGACGATAATATGATCCCGGCCCGGGGGAAGATCGCCGGGGCTTACGTCAATACGGCATTTATCAAGACCGATGCGATGCTGGCAGGATTTGATGAGGGGCTGGTACTCACCGAGGACGGGCACGTCTCGGAGGGGAGCGCGGAGAACTTCTTCATGGTGCGGGACGGCGTGTTGGTCACCCCGCCGGTGACGGACAATATCCTGGAAGGCATAACCCGCCGCAGTGTGATGGAACTGGCGAGGGAAGAATTGGGGATTGAAGTGGTCGAGCGGCACGTAGACCGCACCGAGATCTACTTGTGCGAAGAGGTGTTCCTGACCGGAACGGCGGCCCAGATCACCGCGGCCACCCGGATTGACCATCGGGTCATCGGTTCCGGGGAGATGGGGCCGGTGGCGGCTGAATTGCGGGAGCTGTTTTTCGGCGTTGTGCAGGGGCGGAATGCGAAGTATAGGCATTGGAATACGGAGGTTTATTGAGGTTGAAGGTTGCGAGTTACAAGTGGCAAGTATGCAAGTTGCAAGGGTGCAAGTTGCAAGTATGCAAGTATGCAAGTGGCAAGTGGCAAATAGCAAGTTGCGGATTGCAAATTGCAGGATTGCGGATGGGGGGGGTGAGGGTTGGAGGTAAGATGTTTTGAGGGTTTATTGTCTGAATGGATGAACCGGAGGATGTGATTTTGAGTATTACCCTTAGGTTCTCTAATGATAGTTACACTTGACAAGATCGGCTTTATTGGTTAATATGTACGAAGATATTCATAATAATTCATGGAGCAACTATGTTTGAATTTTGCATCTGTCTGGGGCGGGTTTGTGACCGCCGCCCCGGAACCCCGTAAACGATAACGACGTTATCTAACGATAACGGCCTTATTTAAACGGCCAACCGGCGTGAGGTGGTTGCAACCCCGCATGTGAGAACGTGCTGAGGTGTGTTGCTTCCACCTTTTATTATGCCTGTTGGCTGTTTTCTTTTACAAATATCGGACAAATTACATACTTATTGGTGAATTAGATGACAATAACTAAGCAAAGTCAAACTCAATTGGCAGTCTCCGCTGCGGCGGGGCTGGAGGCGGCGGTGGGGAATACGCCCTTGCTGCCTCTTCAGCGGGTGACGGCGGGACTCTCGCCGGGGGTGAGGATTTTCGCCAAGGCGGAATGGTTCAATCCCGGAGGTTCGGTGAAGGACCGTCCGGCCCTGACCATCATCAACACGGCTCTGGCAGAGGGGAAGCTGACGCCGGGCAAACGTCTGTTGGATTCTACTTCTGGCAATATGGGCATCGCATACGCTACCTTTGGGGCGGCGATGGGGATCCCGGTCACGCTGGCGATCCCGGCCAACGCCAGCCGAGAGCGGTTGACCATCCTGCGTGCTCTGGGCGTGGAACTCGAATTGACCGACCCGTTGGAAGGGTCGGATGGGGCTATTGAGGTCGCTCGGCGGATGGCGGCGGATGACCCGGACTTGTATTTCTACGCCGACCAATACAACAACCCCGCAAATTGGCTATCTCATTTCTACTCCACAGGCCCGGAGATCCTGCGGCAGACCGGTGGGGCGATCACCCATCTGGTGGCGGGACTGGGCACTTCGGGGACACTGACCGGCATTACGCGTTTCTTTCGGGAGCAGATGGTGGATGTTGAGGTGGTTGCCTTCCAACCCGACTCGCCGTTCCATGGACTGGAGGGGTTGAAGCATATGGAGACCTCCGTAAAACCAGGCATTTACGACTCTGGTTTGCCGGATCGTGAGGTAGAAATCTCCACCGAAGCTGCCTACGAGATGGTACTGCGCCTCGCGAAGGAAGAGGGGCTGTTCGTGGGTATTTCGTCGGGGGCGGCGGCTGTGGCGGCGTTGAAGGTTGCGGCTGAACTTGAGTCAGGGACGGTGGTGACTGTGTTCCCTGATGCTGGCTATAAATATCTGAGCGACAAGCTCTGGGACTCGGCTCGATGAAGATCGAAATTCCTTCTGTTGTGATGGAAGAAATCCACGACCATATCGAAGGGACTTATCCCCACGAGGGCGCGGGCCTTTTACTGGGCCAGACCAACGGGACAGGCAGGCAGGTGGTCGCTATCCTGCCGATCTCCAACGCCCGGGAGGACGAGGCCCGGCACAACCGCTATCTGCTCACGCCCCAGGACATGCTCAAGGGCGAGATGGAAGCAGACCGGCGCGGCCTGGACGTGATCGGCGTCTTCCACTCCCACCCCGACCATCCCAACCGGCCCTCCGAGTTTGACTGGGAGTGGGCGATGCCCTGGTTTTCGTATCTGATAACCAGCGTGAAGCAGGGAGCGGCTGAGGACAGCCGTTCTTGGAGGTTGACGGATGACCGGGAGCGGTTTGAGGAAGAAGAAGTTATAAGGCAACAAGGTAATTAGGTAATTAGGCAACAAGGCAACAAGGTGACAAGGCAACAAGGTAAACAGGTATACAGGTAGACAAGGAACAAGTAGACAAGGAACAGGTAGACAAGGTTTGAATACGGATGAATGCTCGATGATCGGTTTCCTGATTACCTGATAACTAATCACCTAGTCACCCAATCACTTATCAATAAATCACTGGAGGTACTTTTTAATGGCTATATTACGAATTCCGACCCCGCTTAGGCCTTATGCGGAGGGGCAGAGCGAAGTGAACGTGGAGGGGGGGACGGTGTCTGAGGCTTTGGCGGATCTGTCGGCGCAATTTCCGAGTTTGAAGAAGCACATCTTCGACGAGGCGGGGGCGCTGCGGGCGTTCGTCAACCTGTTCTTGAACGAGGAGGACATCCGCCACCTGCAAGGGGTGGAGACGCCCGTGGGCGAGGCCGACCGCCTGATGATCATCCCCAGCATCGCCGGGGGTTCTGATGAATTGCGGAAGGTAGACCACTCCGCGCTACGCACCAACCAGGCGATCATCATTGGGTTGAATATTCTGGCTTTTATCTTCAACGCGGTGTGGCTAACCGTGGTTGTGACGTTGGCGATGGCGGTGGGCACGGCCTTGCGGGTTCCTGGTTTTGGTTTCATCTATAAATGGATTTTCAAGCCCCTGGGATGGGTAAAACCATTTATACTTCAGGATAACCCGGAACCGCACCGATTTGCCCAGGGCTTTGGGGCGGTGGTGATGGCTGTGGGCGCGGCTTCCCTGTGGCTGGGGGCTGCGGGGTTGGGCTGGGGGCTGATCTGGCTGGTGGTGGCGCTGGCGGCGCTCAACCTGTTCGTTGGATTCTGCGTGGGCTGCGCCATGTATTATTGGCTCAATCGTTTGCATGTGCCGGGCTTCGCCAAAACTACGCCGCAAGGGACGTTTCCGGGAATGCGCCCCAAGGCTGGGTCTTGATGGACCCGACTATCCTGGGGAGGGCGCTGTTGGCGGTGGGCATCGCCGCCGCTGGAATGGGGCTGTATTATTTGGTCAACCGCATCTTGCTGGCCCGAGTGCAGGGCAAGCGACTGGGGCTGGAGTCCATCCAGCCCGGCATCCCTGCCATCTTGTACTTCACTACGCCGGGATGCGTACCTTGCAAGACAGTGCAGCGACCGGCGTTGGGACGATTGAAGGAACGGCTGGATGGCGGCGTGCAGATCATTGAGGTGGACGCTTCGGATCAGCCGGAATTGGCGGCCTATTGGGGGGTACTCAGCGTACCGACGACCTTTATCATAGACGGGCGCGGCCAGCCTCGGCGAGTCAATCACGGCGTGACCAGCGCAGAGAAGTTGGAGCGGCAAATCTTAGAGGTAGAAAATAAAAAAAGATCTAGATTAGAGGACTCTCTCTTCTCGTTGAAGAGGGACTCCTTGATCTGGTAGGAGCGTATTTTGATGGCAGAAACCAATGGCAAAGTAGACCTTTCTCACGATGAGATCCTGCGCTATTCGCGGCACTTGCTCATCCCGGAGGTGGGTTTGGAGGGGCAGCGCAAGTTGAAGGCCGCCTCGGTACTGGTGATTGGGACGGGGGGGCTGGGGTCGCCGGTGGCGTTGTATCTGGCTGCGGCGGGGGTGGGCCGCATCGGGCTGGTGGATTACGACGTGGTGGACTCCTCCAACTTGCAGCGGCAGGTCATCCACGGGACTTCGGGGCTGGGGGTTCTCAAGGTGGAGTCGGCCCGGGAGCGGATGTTGGACTTGAATCCTGACATTGAGGTGGAGATGTACAATGAGCCGTTCACCTCCGAGAATGCAATGCGTATAGCCAAAGACTATGATGTGCTCATTGACGGGACGGATAATTTCCCCACTCGCTATCTGGTCAACGATGTGAGCGTGCTGTTGGGGAAACCCAACGTCTATGGCTCGATCTTCCGCTTTGAGGGGCAGGCCAGCCTGTTTGACGCCCGGATTGGCCCTTGCTATCGCTGCCTGTTCCCTGAACCGCCGCCGCCCGGTCTGGTGCCGTCCTGCGCCGAGGGGGGCGTGCTAGGCGTGCTGCCGGGGACCATCGGCACTATCCAGGCCACCGAAGCCCTGAAGCTGATCCTGGGCATTGGGCAGTCGTTGAGCGGTCGTTTGTTGCTCTACAATGCCCTAGACATGTCCTTCGATTACGTCAAGCTGCGCAAGAACCCCAACTGCAAGGTCTGCGGCCCCAACCCGGAGGTCACCGAACTGATAGACTACGAGGCGTTCTGCGGAGCGCCGGGCCACGACCGCGAGGAAGGCTCGGCGGGAGTGGAATGGGACATCGAGGCCGTTGAACTGGCTGAAAGACTGAAGAGCGACGTTCCCCTACATCTGATTGACGTGCGCGAGCCGCATGAACTGGAGATCTCCCAGCTAGAAGGCGCGGAGCTTTACCCCCTGGGCCAATTGGCCGCCCGCCTCTCGGAATTAGATACCGCGGATGAGTACGTCCTGTTCTGCAAGGGAGGCACCCGCTCGACGCGGGCGCTGGAATTGCTCTTGAGCGCCGGTTTCCGCAAGGTGAAGAATTTGAAGGGGGGGATCAATGCTTGGGCGAGGGAGGTAGACGACAGTCTGCCGCTTTACTAGGAGTCTTAGTGGTCTGAGTTGTCTGAGTGGTCTTAGTGGTCTTAGTGGTCGGAGTGCGCAAAAGTTTTGTAGAAAATTATCATTTGGGCATACTTGCGGATTACACTAGCAAGAATGTGAAGGAGTCGAGGG
>CBDUUP010000289.1:0-6069 GCA_965370435.1 uncultured Anaerolineales bacterium
CATCTTCCCGTAGGGGCGCAGCAACGCTGCGCCCTGGCGCGCCAATACCCATAGCCTTGTCCAAAACCCAGAAGTTTCTTAGTAGTGAGTAAATTAATAGAAATACTATTCTTCAAGAATAGGCTCAATGTCCTGCGAAGCCAACCATTCTATCGCCCGCTGCCGAGATCGTTCATCTTTAAATGTAAACCACCGTTGTCGTTCCTGAAGGTTATCTAGCAGCACATCCTTGAAATATCGAAACGCTCCCTTCCCCTGGATGGCCCGCCATAAACGCTCCCGCAAAAACTCCTCTCGGACCGTAGGGATGAAATCCTCCATATCGCCATAGCCTGCCCGAGAACCAGAAGGATTAATCTTTATATAGCGCGTTCCATATTCCGTGTCAACCTGATGTATCTCCAACGCCTCTTTTTTCTGCCAATCCTGAAGATCGCTTTCTTCCAATATTTCGGCAAAATCAGGCATCCCTTCTTCGGAGTCATTTACCTCCTGCAAAAGATTATCATATTCCCAGCGTCCATCATCCGTGATCACAATGACATCCCCGGTTTCCTTGTCCAGGAAATAACTGACCATCTCCGAAGCATTTTCCATAGCGAATACCACTTCATCAAAATCAACTTTTAGTTTCACCACGTTGACTCCCAAAAATGATCATCGCTTCTTAGACTTTTTCTTTCGTTTTTGTTTCCGAGATTTTTTCTTCTGTTTCCGCTTGGCTTTTTCCTTTTTCTCATCCTTCTTTCTCTTGTCGGAGATTAACTGGCGTTGTTCTGGATCAACCCCATCCCAATATGGCCCCTGCCCAGTTTTGGACATCCTCTCAAAAAGCCCATAACGCGGAGACGGCGTTATCCGTTTTTTCAAGAGGCCGAGTTCAACTTGCACGTCTTCCCAATCCCCGCAAATGGACAAGGCCACCTTTTCCGCTGTATAAGCCCGCTCTATGATATCCTTTGATTCAACCGCTTTCAATCTCATCAAATATAAGATGAGAAACCCATTGAAGGTGGGATCATGTTTAGCAAAAAGCTCTAGTTGGCCGGTCATTACCTGCAGACACCGGTCACGGGCCTCGGGGCGCTTCTTGGCGATTTCCTCTAGGCCATTGATCGCGGACACCTTGGCCCACATTTTAGAGGAAGGAGCTTGTAGATATTTTTCCAAATGGGGAATAGCCGCCGGACCCATCTCCCCAAAAATTCCTGGAAGTTCTTCTGCAACCCAATCATCTTCATCATCATCTATCCTTACCAACAATTGAACTAAGGGTTCAATCGCTTCTTCAGCCTTGAGCTGCCCCAGGACGCGCCAGGCATGGATCGGCGCCCACACCAGAGAAGTTTCTGGATCGCCTAGATGTAAATCTTCATCCAACATCATCCGAATCAATTCCGGGACGTGCTTTTTCTCGTACCCCAACGAAACGTAATCCGTCCACTCCTTTTGCCCCCGGACATCTCCCAGGGTCAGCAATCCAACCACCGGAAAGGTATACTCTGCCTGCTTTTCTTCAACCGTTTTATAGGTTATTTCTTCTTCGTTAAAATCATCCATCAGGGCAGCGTTGTAACGCTGGATGAATTTTCCCATCTCTTTCTCGTTGAGAATATCAACCCCCTCAGCTTGCGCCGACGTGACCAATGATTTCGTGATCCCAAATTTCGAGGCATCATTCATGATCTCCCCATACCCCGACTCGATTTTATCCAAATACCGGTTGATTTGTTTGGCTTTACGAAGATCAAACTCTCTTTGCAGGAATTTCCAAAACGCCTTCAATTCGGGAATGACTTGGTCCGCCTCTTCTGGAGAGGAAAGGGACACTTTTGCGGGAAATAGTCCGGTTAGAATTTCTTCAACATCCCTCTTCGTCATATGCGGAAGAGTGACATCTAGATAACGATATCCAAAGAATATAAATTGATATACCCAATTCCCCATTTCTGGATTGACCTGAAGATAAACTTTCCCCTCCGGGGAATCCCTGAACAAGGCGATCAATTCATCAATGTATTCTTCCAATACTCGTTCGGCTTCGTCGCTGGAGGATTCAACCTGATCAAGTTGGTAAATATCAAAACTCATCATGCACCTCGAAATTCCTTTGTCTACATTATAACCTTTCTCCCCTTGTAATAATCACCCCACCATGGACGGAGTGCGATCAAATGTTGTGGAAAATAATGTGCGTTTTTTCCGTTTCAATGAGAAGATTGATTAAATTACCTATGCTGAATCTTCACAATTTGATCGCACCCTTTTGGGGGAAAGTTCTATTGAACGCACCTTCAGATATTCTATGATAAGGTGCGAAGCATCCTGAGCTTGTCGAAGGATGCGGCTCTACCAATTCCCATCCCCGAACACCTGTTCGTGTTATAATCACCTCACCATGGACCTCTTCGACCACGCCATGAAACAATCCCTCGCCGCCGAGGCCCCCCTCGCCGCCCGGATGCGTCCCCGCACCCTGGACGAATTCGTCGGCCAGGAGGAGATCGTCGGCGAAGGGCGTCTGCTCCGCCGCGCCATCCAGGCCGACCGGCTCTTCTCCTCCATCCTCGTCTGGGGGCCGCCCGGCACTGGCAAAACTACCCTGGCTATGGTCATCGCCAACCAGACCCAATCCCACTTCGTCACCCTCTCCGCCGTGCTGGACGGCAAGCCCCGCCTGCGGGAAGTCATCAAAGAAGCCCTCGAACGCCGCCGCCTCTACCAGAAACGCACCATCCTCTTCGTGGACGAAGTCCACCGCTGGAACAAAGCACAGCAGGACGCCCTCCTGCCCCACGTCGAGAACGGCACCTTCACCCTCATCGGGGCTACCACTGAGAACCCCTACTTCGAAGTAATCGGCGCCCTGGTTTCCCGCTCCCGGGTCTTCCAGATGCGCCCCCTGACCGATGAGAACGTCCGCGCCATCCTGTCCAGCGCCTTGACCAACGCCGAGCGCGGCTACGGAGGCAGGGACATCAAAATGGATCCCGAGGCCGAGTCCCACCTCATCCACATCGCCGGGGGCGACGCCCGCAACGCCCTCAACGCCCTGGAACTGGCCGTCGAAAGCACCCCCCCCGACTCGGACGGCAGCATCCACATTACATTAGAGGTGGCCCAGGAGTCGATCCAGCGGCGAGCCGTTCTCTACGACAAGGACGGCGACGCCCATTACGATACTATCTCCGCCTTCATCAAATCGGTGCGCGGCTCCGACCCCGACGCCGCCCTTTACTGGCTGGCCAAAATGCTCTACGCCGGGGAGCATCCCCGCTTCATCCTGCGCCGTCTCATCATCCTGGCCGGGGAAGACATCGGCCTGGCCGACCCTATGGGACTGGTGGTCGCCAACGCCGCCGCCCAGGCCTTCGAATACATCGGCTTGCCGGAGGGCGTTTTCCCCATCGCCGAAGCCACCCTCTATCTCGCCACCGCCCCCAAATCCAACACCACCACCGCCTACTTCAAGGCCTTCCAGCGCATCGAAGAGGACGGCCTCACCGAGGTCCCCACCCACCTCAAAGACGCCAACCGCGACGCCGAACCCCTGGGGCACGGCAAGGGTTATGAGTATCCCCACAGCCACCCCGACCACTACACTCCCCAGCAATACCTGCCCAAGCCGCTGCTGGGCACCTATTTCTACCAGCCCTCCAACCAGGGCTACGAATCCCAGGTGCAAGACCGCCTGGAACGCTGGCGCGCCGCCCAACGCGCCGCCCTGGAGATCACCGAAACCGAAAACATCCCCGATTTGACCGAGGACGCCATCCTGGCGATCAAACGCCGCCACAAACCCAGCGGAAACAGGTAAACACGTATACAAGTAAACAAGGAATAAGTACACAAGGAAATCCTACCCAGTCACTCACCCACCTGCAAACTTGCGACTTGCCAACTTGCAACTTGCCCACTTGCAACCTGCAAACTTTCAACCCACGAGGCCCCACCCCCATGCCAACGATCCTTTTGATCCGCCACGGCGAAAACCAATATGTGAAGAAAGGCAAGCTGGCCGGGCGTCTGCCTGGCGTACACTTGAATGAGACTGGCCTCGCCCAGGCCGAAGCCTTGGGCAAAGCGCTGGCCGATACCCCTCTCAAGGCGGTCTACAGCAGCCCGATGGAACGCACGATGGAGACCGCCGCGCCCATCGCCGCCGCCCGCAAGCTGGAAATCATCCCCCGCCCCGGCCTGCTGGAAGTGGATTTCGGTACCTGGCAGGACAAAAGCTTCAAACAGCTTCACCGGCGCAAACTGTGGAAGGTGGTGCAGGCCAATCCCTCCCTGGCGCGCTTCCCGGAGGGCGAGTCCTTCGCCGAGGCCCAAGGCCGCATCGTCCGAGAGTTGGAAACCCTCACCGGCATGCACAAACCCCAGGATATCATCGCCTGCGTCGGCCACAGCGACATGATCAAGCTGGCCATCGCCTACTACCTTGGCCTGCCCCTGGAACTCTTCCAACGCCTGACCGTGGACCCCGCCTCCATCAGCGCCCTCTTCATCGGCGGACATGGCGTCCGGCTTTACAACCTGAATCAAAAAGTCCCTCGCTAAAAAGATGGGGTCACTGTAAAAACCAACCCTAATCTTGACCACGTGTAGTACAATTGTTAGTAGGATAACCTTATGGATGAGCGCATCGACATTGACCTGAATCCGGTATCGCACATCACCGCGGACGCCATTGGTCCGAAGGGCCAGCGTGTCTTCTATATTCAAGGTTGGCATGGCAGCCAGATCGTCACTCTGATCGTCGAGAAAGTTCAAATTCATTCTTTGTCTGCGGGCGTAGAGAAATTCCTGGACGAGATTCAGAATAGATTCCCCAACCTGTCCGAGGCCTCCCCCGATTATGAAGAGGACAAGATGCACATCCACCCGCCGGTAGAGCCGCTTTTTAGGGTGGGTGAGATCGCCCTAGGTTACGACTCCGACGAGGATATGGTCGTGTTGGTAGCCCGCCAGATTTTGAGCGAAGATACCGATCCCGAAGAAGCCGGCGTCGTCCGCTACTGGTGTTCCCGCTCGCAGCTCCGCGCCATGAGCCTTTGGGGACTGGAACTGGTCTCCCGCGGCCGTCCGATTTGCCCTCAATGCGGGCAGTCGGAAGAACCGGAGGGACATTTCTGCCCCAAGAAGAACGGCCATAAACACTGACCTTCCCCATGGACGCCCAACAAACCGCCGCCATCCTCGAAACCCTCCATAAAGGCGAAATGAAAATCGAAGGCCAATTTATGTGGGGGTCGAACTATACCTTCATGGCTGAAGTGCAAGACGGCGATTCCACCCTGCCCGCGGTCTACAAGCCCATCAAAGGAGAGCGCCCCTTATGGGACTTCCCCGCCGATTCTCTGGCTGGGCGGGAGGTGGCCGCTTTCCTGGTCAGCGAGGCCCTGAGCTGGCAACTGGTGCCTCCCACCATCCTCCGCCGCGAAGGGCCTGTAGGCCCCGGCTCTTTGCAGTACTTCGTACAACACAACCCCGAATACCATTATTTCTCCCTCAAACCGGCCGACCAACAGCGGCTTCCCCCCGTCGCCGCTTTCGACGCCCTGATCAACAACGCCGACCGCAAGGGCGGACACGTCCTGGTGGATGAAGATAACCACATGTGGCTGATAGACCACGGCGTCTGCTTCCACGCTCAAGATAAACTCCGCACCGTGATCTGGGATTTCGCCGGAGACCCTTTGACCGAGGAGATCTGCGCCGCAATAGAATCATTCACCCAAAAACTCCACCCCGGCTCACCCCTCACCCAGTCCCTCCAACCCCACCTCAACCAACCCGAGCTAGACGCCCTCCTCGCCCGCGCCCAACGTCTCCTCCAATCCGGTCGCTTCCCCACCCCCCCTCCCGACGTCCGCTCCTACCCCTGGCCCGCGATATAAGGGTCTGAGTGGTCTAATTGGTCTGGAAAAACGTAAACAAGGAAACAGGTAAACACGGCAAAGCAAACCGGCAAGTTTTTCCCTGTTTCCCTGTATACTTGTTTACCTGTATACCTGTATACCTGTATACCTGTATACCTGTATACCTGTTTACCCGCCTTTCTCCTTG
>CBDUUP010000290.1:0-6039 GCA_965370435.1 uncultured Anaerolineales bacterium
AGATGGCTAACAATGGAGCGGACTCTAGGGTTTCTAATTGTCAGCGCGGTCATCCTATACTTCCCTGAAATAAAGGGTTGGCTTCTTCAAATATTTGAATGGATCATGATGCAACTCTCGATCTCGGTCTCGATCACAGATCTGTTTGATGCGATCGTTAAAATCTCAAAGCCGGAGACCAGCGCTTGGATAGTTTATATAACCGGTGTAGTCAATACGGCTATATGTTGGATCACCCAAAATGATGTTAAATTCACCATCGCGCTTGTTTTCACGGCCTTGGGATTGTACAAACCGATTCGCTATCTGCGTAATTTCTTAGCTTTGTAGTAGAAGTGGCAATCGAAAAGAGAGGATTCCTCACCGCCACGCAACCTGCATCCCCGTTAAACGAGAGAGGGCCAGCCGGGCCAACCAAAGGGGCAGCAGCAGGGCGAAATGCACCCCCACGGTGACGGCAAACACCACCGCCAGTGAACGCAGTGCGGCGCTCAACGGCCCGCCCAATATCTCCAGCAGCCAGGGCATGACCCCCGCCCACAACGCCAACCCCAACAACAGGAGCACGATCAAACCCAGGGGCAGCCAGGCCCGCCGGTCAGAGGGGGAGGGCAGCATCGTGCTACTGACCGCGAAGGCCAGGTAGAACCACAGCCAGAAATCGGGTTGGGCGAGCAGGGTCGAGAAGGCGTTGAAAAAAGCCTCTCCGTCACCTCCGGCTAAACTATCCCACAAGGCCGTCAGCTCCAGCCGGACCAGACCCACGTAGCCGACGAATAACGAACCGGTGAGAAAGGGCGCTACCCCGATGAGGGCGTCCTTCAGCAAGCTGGAGGAGGCCACCTCCACGTAGCCGAACACCAGCCGGTCGCCCTGGACAAGCTGGGGCATCACCGAGAATCGCCCGGTGCGCACCCCCAGCAAACGGGCCATCAGATAATGGCTGATCTCGTGCAGCAGCACACCGGGGAAAAAGAGCAGCGCATAAAACCACAACCCCAACTCGATCCGCCGCGCCAAAAGGACAAACACCATCTGTATCTCCCGGTGCACCAGGCGCTGTAAAAGCAAGAGCGGCCCCAGCAAGAGCAGGAGCCACCGCAAGCTTTCAAGGACGAGATCGGCGTTGGGAGTCACTGATGTTTATTATGTCTACCCCATCGCGGCTTTAGCGATCTGGACGAACTCCTCGGCCTTCAAGCTGGCCCCGCCCACCAACGCGCCGTCAATGTCCGGCATGGAGAAGTACTCGGCCGCGTTGGCGGCTTTGACCGAACCGCCGTACAGCGTCCGAATCGCCTGAGATGTCGAGGCGTCGAATACCTCCGCCAGGGTTGGCCGGATCACCTCGGCGATAACGGCGTTAGCGCCTTCAGCGGTAGAGGCGCGCCCGTTACCGATAGCCCAGACCGGCTCATAAGCGATTATGAGCTTCTCCCCCGCAGCCAGGTCCAGCCCGGCCAGCCCGTCTCGCAGTTGGCGGGAGACCACCTCCTGGGTTTGTCCGGCTTCGTTCTCCTCCAGGGTCTCGCCCACGCAGACCACCGGCTTGAGGCCGTGGGCCAATGCAGCCTTCACCCGGCGGTTGACGGTCTCATCGGTCTCGCCGAAGTAGGCCCGGCGCTCCGAGTGGCCCAGGATGACGTACTGGCACAACTCGGCCAGCATGAGCGGGGAGACCTCTCCGGTATAGGCCCCGGAGTCCTCCCAGTGCATGTTCTGCGCGCCCAGAGCGATGCCGGTGCCTTTCAACATCTCGGCCAGGGCCAGAAGGGATGGATAAGGCGGGCAGAGTAGGGTCTCCACGCCTTCCACAGCCCCCAGGTCGGTCGTTAATTCGTTGACCAGGCGGCGGGCTTCCGCCACGGTCTTGTTCATTTTCCAATTGCCTGCGATCAGGGGTGTGCGCATTGATTTCCTCTATAAGACCTTGCAAAGGCAGCCTTCCAGTGACGCCAAAAGGATTCGCCGCCTATGCAAGGTCAGATAATTAAAGTTCGTTCTCCGTCAGGAGTCAATTTCGTCCAACAACCGCCGGGCCATCATCTTTATCCAACCGAAGACGCGCTCTTGCTCGCTCAACTCCTGCAAGATCGCCCGGGCCTCTTCGACTTCACCGGATCGGATGAGCATCTCGGCGTTCAGCAATCGGGCTATGGGAAATTGGGGATGGACTTCAAGGATTTCATCTATCATTTCTCTGGCTGCGTCGGGTTCATGGTGGAGGAACAGGAAACGGGCGCGGGCCACGTCGATCATCTGTACAAAGACCGGGTCAATCTCCTCGCGGCTTATATCGTCATATACGCCCATCGCCTCTTCGAACTTGGCGGACATAAACAAGGTACGGCTGATATTTTCTATCCATTCAGGGGGCACCGGCTCCCCATGCAAGACTGCCGCCTGGATGTACATATGCAAGGCCAACAGCCAACGCTCCCGCCCTCGGTCGGACAGCATGTTCCCGGCGGTCATGAAAAATTCAAAATCATCCCCCGCCAACGCAACCGCCTCCTCAAAGGTGATGCTGGCTTCTTCCTCCATCCCCCGGTCAAGAAAAGCAATGGCTAGGTCTAGCCGGAGGTAAGGGTTCTCTGGGTCTTCCTCAACCCGGCGGATCAATTCCTCCAACTCTTCGTCCACCTCGGGTTCATCAAACGGAGGCGGAGGGGTTGGATCTTCCGGCAATGGGGGAAGCGGTTCTTTGGTGTCTTGGGCCGCGGGGGGAGGCGGTTCATTATCGTTTGCCAGCGGGCGGTTATCCTGGAAAGATTTGAACAAGAATAGGCAGATACAAAGCGCGGCCACAACCGGCAGCACGTACCACCATTTGAACCAGGAGCCTTTCTTTTTCTCCGGCGGCTCGGACACGGCGGTGGCGGCCGGGGGCGGCGCGCCCGGAGATTCAAGGGTTTGGCTGACCGCGCTGGTGGAAACTGCGGCCACCGCGGCCTCCTGCGACAGCCAGAGATCATCAACCTCATCTCCGGCCACGGCGCGTTTGAATTTCTCCACCAGGTCGGCGACGGTCTCAAAACGGTCGGCCCGCTCTTTGGCCAGCGCCTTGAGCAAGACCCGCTCGACGCTCTCCGGCACGTTGGGGTTGACCACCCGGGGCATCGGCAGGGGGGTATAGATGTGATCGTGTATGATAGAAAAGGGCGTGTCGGCGCTGTAGGGCACCTTCCCGACCACCAGCTCGTAAATCAGCACCCCAAAAGAATAGATGTCGGTGCCATCGTCCAGTTCCCGCTTGCCCATGGCCTGCTCGGGAGAGATATACTGGGGCGTGCCCAGCATCATATCGGAAGACATAGTGGACTCGCCCGCCTGGGCGATGCGGGCCAGTCCAAAGTCGGCCAGGAATATGCCGCCGTCCTGGGCCATCATCACGTTGGAGGGTTTTATATCCCGGTGGAGGATGCCCTGGCGATGGGCGTATTCCAGTCCGGCTCCCACTTCCTCAATGATACGGATGCCTTCCTCGGGTGTGATCCCCCCCTGTTGGAGGCGCGCCTTGAGGGTTTGCCCTTCGATGAATTTCATCACCAGATAAGGGCGGCCTTCGTGTTCTGCGAAGTCGTAAACGGGCACGATGTTGGGATGTTCCAGCTTGGCTACTACCCGGGCTTCCCGCTGAAAGCGCGCCAGGAAGTTAGGGTCTTCCATGAAGGCGACGTGCAAGACCTTGATCGCCACGTAGCGGTCCAGGGCTGCGTGGTAGGCCTTGAACACCGTGGCCATGCCCCCCTGTCCCAACTGCTCACTGATGCGGTACGGTCCGACTTGTTCGCCGATCACAAAGCTCATAGAATGCTCCTGGGGTGAACGCTTATATACACTGATTATAGTATCAAGCGGTGAATTCTACAACTCAAGGGCATTACAGAATCGTTTGTTTTTTTGGGGGGCTAAATAGTCTGAGTGGTCTTAGTGGTCGAACTGGTCTGACTGGTCGGATTGATCTCACTAGCGCATTGTTAGGATGTTTTTTTTAACACGAAGGACACGTCGAATAATGTGTTCCATATTTAGGGTATAGAAAACAAACTTGCCCTCTCCGTAGGGGCGAAGCGTTGCTTCGCCCAGGCGCGCCAACAAACAAAACCTTTACATCCTCACCCAATGTTTTTGTTTTTTTATTAGCGCTATTCGCGTGATTAGCGGATAAATGTTTTTGGTTTTTCTTCGTGTCTTGGTGGTGAATATTTTTATTCCAGCGAAGAATCCCATACGTACACCCAGTCCCCATATTCGCTCCAATCGAACAGCCAGTGCGCATCGCCGGGCGCTAAATTCACGCAGCCATGCGATTGGGGATAGCCAAAACGGTCGTGCCAATAGGCGCCATGCAGGCTGATATTCCCATCAAAATACATCGTCCAGGGGACATTCTCCAGCAGATAGTAATCCGAGCGGTCGTCGAGGGAAGCGCCCTCCATAGGCGCTCGGGGCGGTTTGTGATAGATCTGGAACAGCCCTAGATTGGTGATGAAGGGAGTTTTTCCGCTGGAAACCAGGGTGGCATAGACCGGCTGTCCCCGCTCGAAAACCACCAGGGTCTGCTCGAAGAGATCAACCGATATCCAGCGGTCAATGTCCTCTGGCGGGCGGGGGATGCGGTCGAGAAAGATCAACCCCACCCAATGCTGCATCAACCACTGATCCGGCCCTACTTTGTACCAGTCCTGATCGTCCACCCGCACGATGTCGTAGACCTGGATGACGGCATACTTGGCGAATTCCCGGGTGGTCTCGGCCTCGTGGTTGGGCGATTTGTGGGCCGTGGCCCAGGTGAGCACCCAGCCGAAAGGCCGGTTGGGTGCGCTTTCGACCTCCAACCCCTGGAACCTGGTTGGGGCGTAATCGTAGGCCAGATCGGCGCGGCGCATCCAATGGCTGGAGGCGATAAAGACGTACTCCTCGCCGCCGACCTCGACTTCCTGCCGGATGGCGACAAAGACAAACCCCGCATCCAACCGCCCGGCGACGGGCTGGCCTTTGCGGGCGTCTTTCAATGTAGCGAACAATGGCGCGCCCTCCTGAGCCACCCGGGCATAGCGATGCGCAAGAACGGCCAACTCCGGGTCAGAACGGACGGCAACCAGCGGCTGGGCGGGGAAATGAATGCCCTTGGCGGCCATCTCGGCCAGATATTGGGACGGGCCGCTGACCCGGCAATCCGTCCAGGCCGGCATCTCTATCCCGATGGGGCAAAGCGCCTCGCCGGCGTACCCTTCCCCCTTGGATTGGTCCGCGGAATCCTCAAGGGAAGGCGTCGCCGTGGGGACAGTGTAGGGTTCGGGAGGTGTAACCGTGATCGGAACGATAATGGGTGTGGGGGTGATGATTCGCGTGATGATATTGTTATTGCGGGGCGGGAAATTGCACCCCGCCAGCAGCGCAAACAATCCAACCGCGAACAATATCCTGTGGGCCTGCCTTGATCTCATTGCCAACCTCGCTGTGAATACACTCATAAGTTTATCCATTATAGGGTAGACGAATAAATGATCGGCAAAGTTCCTTTCTTTTTACACCAAGACACCAAATTTCGGGTTTTTCTTGGTGGTTTGGTGGTTAAATAATATCTGTCTATGGATAAAAACAGATGAACGGTTAGTTACATTACCCGTCAATGTTCAAGCTCCCATCACTCCGCAGACCGGGGCTTCCCAGTCCAGTTGAGCATGCTGGGCCAGGATCTCGGCCATGGCGCGGGCGATGTGGGCCGGGTAAGGCGAGGTGCGCCGGGTGTTCATGTTCACGTGGGTGCCGACCAGTTCGCCGGTGGAAGCCAGCGTTTCTCCTTCGTCCTTGACCATGAAGTGCATGAAATGGATGCGCTTGGCGCTGCATCCCAAAATACGCGTGCGCAGGGTGACGCGTTCCCCCGATCGCACCTCCGCCAGGTAGCGGATGTGGGCCTCCAGGGCGAAGCCGCCGTTGCCGGAGTTCTGCAAGTAGTTCTGGGTCATGCCAAATGTCGGGAAGAAATTGAAGGTCGCCTCGTCGAGGAGATGGGTGTACCACATCACG
>CBDUUP010000291.1:0-5989 GCA_965370435.1 uncultured Anaerolineales bacterium
TTTAATTTTTTATCATCATTTAACTTACAATGAACTGAGCGCACAGAAAAAAGCTCAAAAACTCTGCCCCTCTACAAATCTGCAGTGATTTTTTAAAGATTTTTACTTCCTTCGACTTCATAGAGTGAAACTTTCAGGAGCTACTGCTCGTACTCTGTTGGAATAAACCTATTGCAATTTCTAATTTATGGAGTATTATTAAGGTAGCCAAAAAACATGACCCATCCTGCCCCTGGGAGTAGGAAACTAACATAGATCACCATAGGGAGCTTCAATGGTAGCACGCAAACGAATCTTTTACCTGATCTTTATCATGACCGCCGCCGCGGTGATCGTCGGCGGCATCACCATGTACATGTTGTACAATGCCGCGCTGGAGGAAGAGCGCGCCCGTCTGGTGGTGACCGCCCAGAGCCAGGCCCGCCTCCTGGAAGCCGTAGCCCGTTTTGACGCCATTCACAGCGCCGATTACCCTAATGGATCATTCGAAGCCACCTTGAGCCAGATGCGGGACGCCCATGAGAACTACCACGGCTTCGGCGAGACGGGAGAGTTCACCTTAGCCCGGCTTGAAGAAAATTCGATCGTCTTTCTTCTCCGCCACCGCCATAGTGACACCGAAATCCCCCAACCGGTTCCCTACGACTCCGAGCTTGCTGAACCCATGCGCCGCGCCCTTCAAGGACGCTCAGGCACCATCGTTGGCCTGGACTATCGGGGCGAGACCGTCATGGCTGCCTACGAGCCGGTGGCCGTGTTAGATCTCGGCATCGTGGCCAAGATTGATATGTCCGAGGTCCGCGCCCCCTTTATTCAGGCGGGTCTCGTGGCGGGATTTGCCGCAATCATGGTCATCATCGTGGGCGCGCTCTTGTTCCTGCGGGTGAGCGACCCCATGCTCAAGAGGATGGAAGAAAGCGTTGAACGCTACCGGAAGTTGTTCGATAACAACCTGAACGGCGTTGCCTTGCACGACATCGTCACCGACGAAACCGGGAAAGCCATTGACTATATCTTTCTGGAAGTCAATTCGACCTTCGAAGAATTGACCGGCTTGATCGGCGACCAGATCGTCGGCAAGCCCGTCACCGAGGTCATACCCGGCATTGAAGACTCTCCCTTTATTGAGATATACGGCAAAGTGGCCTTGACCGGTGAACCCATCCGCTTTGAACAATTTGCAGAACCCCTCGATAAGCATTATGAGATCGCCGCTTTTTCTCCCCGTATCGGCCAATTTGCTGCCGTCTTTTCGGATGTCTCCGAGCGGGTTAAAGCCGAGCAAGCGTTGCGGGAGTACTCCGAACGCCTGGAAGAAATGGTTGAAGAGCGCACCCAGGAACTCCAAAGCGCTCAGGAGCAATTGGTCCGCAAAGAGAAACTGGCCGTGCTGGGCGAGTTGGCTGGCGGCGTGGGCCACGAACTTCGCAACCCTCTGGGCGTCATCACCAACGCCATCTTCTACCTCCAAACCGTGCTGCCCGACGCCGGCGAGAAGGTCAAAGAATATCTGGAAATCATCTCCGCCGAAGCCTTAGGCGCAGAGAAGATCGTCTCCGACCTGCTCGACTTCGCCCGGGTTCGCCCCTCCGACCGAGGTTTGGTGAAGGTTGCCCATTTGGTGGCCGAAACCCTGGAAAAATGCCCCCCGCCCGAAACCATCCAAGTCACCACCCGCTTCGCCGCCAGCTTGCCCGACATCTGGGTGGATCCCCAACAGATCAAGCAAGTGCTCATCAACCTGGTGACCAACGCCTACCAGGCCATGCAGGATGGGGGCGCGCTCACCATCAGCGCCAAAAAACAAGATGGCAATGTCCAAATCTCGGTTATCGATACCGGGCACGGCATCTCCACCGAGGACCAGGAAAACCTTTTCGAACCACTCTTCACCACCAAAGCCCGCGGCATCGGTTTGGGACTGGCGGTATCCAAAAATCTGGTTGAAGCCAACCAGGGCAGCATTACATACCAGAGCCAGGAGGAGGAAGGGACCACCTTCACCATATTCTTGCCTATTGACGAAGACTGACAAAACCGCGATGGAAGTATCATGAAAACAGAGTATAAGGTCATTGGCGTTTCGATAATATTTGGACTGAGTTATTGGGTGATTGACGCCTTGCTGGACTTTTTCATATTCTATGAGGGAACTTTATTGGACTTGATGCTTTTCGACGTCCCCTCCCATGAAATCTACATTCGTTCAACCGGGGTCTTCCTGTTTATCATTGCCGGTGTGGTTATGAGCCGCTTCGTAACCCAGATCAGGCGCGGAGACCGAGCTTTGCAGGAGAGCGAAGAAAACCTTCGCACAATTTTATTCAGCATCGGCGCTGGGCTTTCCCTCCTGGATTCCGAAACCAGAATCGTCTGGGCCAACCAGATATTGCAAGATTGGTTCGGCCCGCTTGAGAAAATTAAAGGTAAACCGTGCTACGAGTTATACGACCTAAAAGACCCTCAAAATGAATGCAGCGCCCTCCGCACCTTGCAAAGCGGCCAGCTAGAACGAGGCGAAAGCTTTGCCTACGACATCCACGGCCAGAGAAAGTTCTTCCAATTGGTCACCATGCCCATCAAGGACGACGATGGAGAGATCGTCCAAATCGTGGAACTCACCCTGGACATCACTGAACGCAAACAGGCTGAACAAATCCTGCAAGACCACTCCACCCAGCTTGAAGCGATGGTCGAAGAGCGCACCCGGGAACTCCGCGACGCCCAGGAACGCATGATGCGCCAGGAACGGCTGGCCGCCCTGGGGGAGATGTCTGGAGGGGTGGGCCACGAACTCCGCAACCCCCTCGGCGTCATCACCAACGCCGTCTATTACCTCAAGACAGTGATGCCCGATGCTGAGGAGAAGGTCCAAGAATATCTGGATATTATCTCCGCCGAAGCCTTTGGCGCTGAGAAGATCGTCTCCGACCTGCTGAACTTCGCCCGTATCCAACCCGCTGACCAACAGGCAAGTTCAGTCTCGGATCTAGTCTCCCGGGTTCTGGATAAATGCATCCCTCCTGATAACGTAGAAGTCACCACTCACTACGACCCAGACCTTCCCGACCTCTGGGTAGATCCCCAGCAGATCATGCAAGTGCTATCCAACTTGATAACCAACGCCTACCAGGCCATGCCGGAGGGCGGCGGTCTTGCCATCAACGCCCAGGCCAATAAAAATCAGGTAAAAATTTCCCTCGCCGATACCGGGCAAGGCATCTCAGCAGAAAACATGCCCAAGCTCTTTGAGCCGCTCTACACCACTAAAACGCGCGGGGTAGGGCTGGGCTTGGCGGTCTGCAAGAATTTAATCCAGGCCAACCAGGGTAGTATTGAAGTAGAGAGTATTGAAGGACAGGGAAGTACGTTTTCAATAACGTTGCCTTTTATGGAGGCGGCCTCATGACTGAAAACATATGCATTCTGATCGTAGACGACGATCACCGGATGGCTCAAACAATAGTAGATATATTAGAGGTCAAAGGCTATGAAGCCCATGCTGTCCATTCTGGGCCCGAAGCTTTAGAGATGGTCGAAATGCTTGACTTCGATTGTGTCCTGACCGATATTAAGATGCCTCTTATGAACGGCGTGGAACTTTTTCGAGCTATTCATGAACAGCGCCCTGAGATTCCGGTTGTTTTGATGACCGCCTACGCCACCAACCAGTTGGTCAAAAATGGGCTGGATGAAGGGGCTATCGCGGTGGTGAATAAACCCCTGGACATCACTCTCCTGCTGGGTTTCTTCTCCTCCTTGTCCAAGGAATTGACCATCGCCATCGTGGACGACGACGTTAATTTCTGCCTGACCCTGGGAGAGATTTTACAAACCCGGGGACACAACGTCCTCAGAGTATCTGACTTGGACGACCTTGAAAAAGCCCTGGAACAAGATTACCAGGTAGTGCTGTTGGACATGAAGCTAGAAGGGGCCACCGGCTTGGAGGTCCTGAAACAGATCCGGGAAAAGAAACCTCACGCCGCCGTCATCTTGGTCACCGGCCATAGGGCGGAAATGTCCGCATCTATTGAGGCCGCCCTCGAACTTACCGCTTACACCTGCCTTTACAAACCCTTGCAAATAGAAAAACTCCTCCAAACGGTCACCGATGTCCATCACCAAGACCTGGGAAGGATGTTGGGCCAGAAAGTGCGCAAGAAGAATTGACCCTACATAGGGCAATCGTCTATTCAATAAATAGACCCGAAAGGTCTCCAATAACAGCAAAAATGAGAAGAAATTATCAAAATCTAAAGACCTTAACAATAAAATTATCACTTAAGACCCTTTGGGTCTAGTGTTTACGAATAATATTAACTTTCCTCAGTTATTGACCCGACTTTGCGATTGCCCTGAGACCCTACAGAATTGTAAAATCTGCCCGCTGACTTAATGGTAATATTATGTGGTAATCCTATAGAATCTCACTGCCTGCCAGGAAATCGGCCTTACAATGCAAATGGGATTGAGGTTCCAAAATCAAGCGCCAAGACAAACCTAGATATGAAGAATTGTTTCAAACCGCCACCCACTCTTCTGCGCCAAAGCTTGGGGTCGGATCTGGCGGCATCAAAAGATATTGAGCATAAAGGCGGGAAAGGGATGGATACGAACCGGGGGAAGGAATGGGAGGCATGTTTTTCGATGCCTCGCCTACTCAGGAGAGAGTAGAATGCGTGAAGATTTTTCGATCTTGATCGTGGATGATGACGAACGCATGGTCAACACACTGGTGGATGTCCTGCGTGTAAGGGGCTACCAGGCGGTGGCGGCCTATTCCGGCCCCGAAGCCCTGGAAAATCTCAAAACCAATTCCTATGCCTGCGTCCTGACCGACATCAAAATGCCCCAAATGCACGGAGTTGAACTTTACCAGGCAATCCGCGACCTCCAACCCAACCTGCCCGTCATCTTGATGACCGCCTTTGCCAAAGATAAACTGGTCCAAGAAGGGCTGGACGAAGGAGTCGTCGCAGTCCTCAATAAACCCCTGGACATCAACCTCCTGCTGAATTTCTTCGCCTCCCTGCGCTCCGACCGCCCCATCCTGGTTGTAGATGACGACCCCCGTTTCGCCGAAGTCCTGGGGAAGGTGCTGCGCAAGCGCGGCTACGCAGTGACCGAAGTGGTAAAACCCGAGGACATTGAGAGCGCCATCAACGATGACGTGGAGATGGTGCTGCTGGATACCAAATTGAGCGAAGGGGGCGATTTGGATGTGTTCAAACATATTAGGGAACAACACCCCTATTTGCCCATCATCCTGATAACCAGCCGTCAGGAAGAAATATCCTCCGCCCTGGAGGCCGCCGGGGAGATAAGCGCCTATACCTGCCTCTACAAACCCCTGCAGGTCGAAGGGCTTTTCCAGGTCGTAGACGAGGTACACCACATGGAGTTAGGCCGGCTTCTGGGCCGCCCCGCCAGAAAGAGGGGGGAGGAATCGGATGAGTGATGGCGCCCCTATCCTGATTGTTGATGACGACCCCAAGATCAGGAAAACCCTCTCCGATATTCTCAGAGTAAAAGGTTATGATGTCCTAATCGCCGATCAGGGTAAGATCGCCCTGGAAATGGTCGTTGAGCGCACCCCGGATGTCGCCCTGATTGATCTCAAACTGGGAGATATGTCGGGAATGGATTTGATGGAGGAGATCAAAGCCCGCTCCCCGGATACAGAGTGCATCGTCATCACCGGCCACGCCACCACCATCTCCGCCATTCAGGCGGCCAACCTGGGCGTATACAGCTACTTCCAGAAACCTTACGATATGGAGCAATTGCTCCTGGCCATCCGCCGAGCCATCGAGAAGCAGGAATCCGGGGATGCCCTGCAAAAACGCAACGAAGAGATCCAACTCCTCTACGAAGCCAGCCAACAATTCAGCCGCTCCCTCGATCTAGCCCACATATTCGACCGCCTGAACGACATGGTGGGCAGCATCATGGACCGGGATGCCCTGTACGTATCCTCCTACGACCC
>CBDUUP010000292.1:0-5979 GCA_965370435.1 uncultured Anaerolineales bacterium
ACCGCTTTATTTATCTCCCGCTGTCTTCTCGTTCTCGTCCAGCCTTATTTTATCTTCAAAAGTCATGACGGCAGGCACGAAAAGTCCCAAGACGCCCAAGGTCAAGGCGGTGATCCCTCCGGCAATGATCCATATTTGTATGCCGAATCTATCGGTCAATGGGCCTGCGATCAACAGACTTAAAGGCCAGGTGATAAAGACAATGCTGCTCTGGGCTGTGAACACCCGACCTTGGATCTCTGGCTTGACAACCGCCTGGAGCATGGCAAATAAGGGGCCGTTATAAAATACATTGCAGAAAAATGCGAAACCCCATACAGCTAGGGCGAGGGGAAAATATTCTGGAGACAGCAGCCCGAAGATGATGGTGGCCGCGCCCTGGAGGATTTGACCAATGAGAATCGTATGGATTCGCTTTTTGAAACCGCCCCATAGGCTTAGAAGCATCCCGCCCAAAACGATTCCGATGCCTTGGGCGGATTGCAGCCAGCCCAGATGATCCGCGCCGCCTCCAAAGTGGTTGACAATGTAGAGGGGCAAGAGGGAAATGATCGGATTGTAGACAAAGTTTCCGATGGCGGCCATGACCATGAGGATGAAAAGGCCCTTCCAAGACCAAATATAATTGAAGCCTTCTCTAACATCCCGCCAAATTGAAGTTTTTGTATTGTCTTTGGCGTTGGGGGGTTGAGGGATTTGAATGAAGATCAATGGCAGGATTGCCAGCAATGCAGTCGCCACGTCTAAAAGCATAACGGAGGGCAAGGTCATTACAGAGAGAGCTAGGGCGCCTAAAGGAGGTCCGGTCATTCTCAATGCGCCCCCCAGAGTGTGGTTTATCCCGGCGACCCGCGATAGGTGTTTCTCTGGCACCATCAAGGAGGTTGAGGCTGACATTGCAGGCCCGTGAAAGATGCTTCCCAGGGCGCGCAGAAAGACCACCACGAAGACATGCCATATCTGAATCTGTCCGCTCCAAAAGAGGTAGGCTAAGACCAAAGAGACCAATGCAATAAAACTATCTGCGACCAACATGACAATTCGCCTATTCCAACGGTCAATGTATGCGCCCGCGACTGGGCCGATTAAAATTTGGGGGATCACCGTTACCAGGGTGGCCGTGGTCAAAATAGTCGCCGATCCCGTTAACTCGGTGAGCCACCATATCAGCGCAAATCGGCCTATCGAACTGCCTAATAACGAAAACGCCTGACCGGTCCAGATCGTAAAGAAGGGTATTTTCCATTGGAAGTTTTTCATGAGAATTCCTAAGACACAATATTGCTCCCCAGTGTATCTAGGATTGATTCAGGTGTCTTGCCCCAAAGGGGGTATTAAGGGGGTATTTACGTGAGACTCTGAATGGCTTAAAAACTGAAACACTGAATCACTGAAAAACTTTGCTGTTGATGTGCTAAGTGAATCTAGTTGAGAAGACCCAGTTCTCTAGCTTGATGAATGGCTTGAGTCCGGTTGTGTACGTCGAGTTTTTTATAGATATTCTTGAGATGCTGTTTTACGGTGGCGTTGGCGATGAAAAGATTTCTGGCGATCTCTTTATTGGGCATTCCCTCAGCCAGACATTGAACGACTTCCAGTTCGCGTTTACTGAGGGGTTTGATGAGCGCTTTTTGCTCAATAGTTGCCGCCTTGATCTCGACGAAGCTCAAAGTGAAGTTTGAAATAAGCGTATTTACGTAAATGGAAAGCGCGCTCTCCGATGGCATTTTTTGGCTGAGAATTGAGAGCAACTCTTTCATCTTCTGGCCCTCGTCAATAAAAATGCGAATGAATCCCCCATGTTCAGCCAGGATCAGGGATCGCTCCAGGGTTGCGAGAGCTTGCTCTGTTTGTTCTATTGCGTCCAGGGTCAATGCTTGGAGAATAGAGAATTCAATTTCGAATTCGGTCCATCCAAAGGTTTGAGCCTGGGCGACCAGATCGTTTAGCTCATAGTGTAGATCATTTAGGTCGGAAGGGGGGTGATTGGGATTTTCCCTGAATTGGTTTATGCGAGTCCGGGCCATGACTACATTCTTGAAAAAGGTATCCCAATCGGTCAGCGCATGACTGTCGTCGGGTTTTGCCCATCCAAGCCAGATGGTGGCGGCGGTGAAGGAGGTCCCGTCAACTGGCTTTGACAGATAGGGTTCTAAGGTTATGGTCGCAGCCTCAGGATCTCCGATGGCTTGTTGGAGGCGAGCCATCGCCGCCATGCCATAAAAACGAGACATTTCATTAGTTCCCGTGATAAGGGCTACCCCTCTTTGGAGCATGGATTCGGCTTCTTTCAGCTGGTTCCATTCAAGGAGAATACAACCCAGGCCAATGTAAAGTGAACCTGCGACAGGGATACGCATCCCTGTTTTTTCTCTTGGTTCTACAACTGACTCTATGGTTTCCTGAAAGATTGCCGCAGCCTCATGAAGCCTGCCTTTTAAATGCGCCCATTGGCCTTTGGAATAGACCGCGACCAAAGCAATAAAGAGATCGCCTCCGGGCAATAAACCTAGCCGAATCACTTCATCCAGGGCGTTCAACGCCGAATCATCATTGTTGAGGCCAAAATACGCCGTGGCAAGATTGAAGTTCATGGCAGCGCGCAGTTGAATGTTTTCTTCAGAGAGAAGCTCGAGGGCTTGGAGCGATAGTTCTCGAATCCTCTCCGGGGAATCACTTCGGTGACGGGAGCGGACTGAGAGAATGGCGGCGACGTGACCCTTAACCCAATTGTTCAGGTGATCGTCATCCTGGGGCGCGTCCTGAGCCTGTTGCAGCCTTTGTTCCCCCTTGTCCCCAAGACCTGAAGTGTATGTCCGCGCCCAGGCATCAATGATACACAGTCGAGAATTTGAAAGAATAACCTCGTCGGGAAGGCTGCTGAGCCAACTGCTCACCAGAATCACCTCGCTGCGAAAGATCATTGCCATGCCATGCCGCGCAATCAAATTTCCGGCATATTGCCAATCTGAACTGGCAAGTGCATGGTGTATGGCTTCATCTATCAAGCCTTCTTTCTCGAACCACTCACTGGCGCGTCGGTGCAGTTGCGGTTTCAATTGAGGATGATTTTGCATTAACTGGTTTTGCAACACCTCCCCAAAAAGATGTTGATAACGATACCAATGTTTCTTGTGATCGAGGGATACCAGGAAAAGATAGCCGTCGTTCAAATATTGGAGCATCGCATTTCAGTTGTACTTCTGGGTGACCCAATCGCACAAGGGGACACTGATTCGTTTCAGGATTGAAGTTTGCATGAGGAAATCCTGGACATCAGGAGGTTGGGCGTGAAACACTTCGTCTATCAAATAATCAGAGATATAACGCTCAATGCCGGCGAAAATGTCCACGAAGGCACGCCTGTTTTCGGCAGGCAATCCACGAAGAAGCAAAGCGGCCATTTGCAATCCAACCACCCAGCCTTCGGTTCGCTTATGCAATGTGTCAATCTCTGTTGAAGAAAGTTCCAGCCCCATAGTGGTGTTGAGAAACAGAGTTGTTTCCTCTAGTGAAAAGAGAAGTTCTTGAGTGTTTATCTCGGTCAGTTGTCCAGAGGCGCGAAGCCTAGAGATGGATATTTGGGGGGTTTCTCGTGCAGCGATAAGTAGGTGCATAGAGGATGGAAGGAAATCCAGCAAGTAATCTACGCTTTGATGAATTGAATCATCCTTAATGATGTGGTAATCGTCCAGAACCAGGACAAGCAAACTGGTTGGTATTTCGGCGTCATCGGTATGGGCGACAATATCATTGATTAATATTGTCAGCATGGACTCCAGGTTGAGGGAATCTGGCGGAGGCGAATCAAGCATTCCAAGCGCAGACTGGCCCAGGGTTGGTTCGATGGTTTGTAATGCGCCTATGAAATATCTCCAAAAACGAATCGGATCGTTATCGCCCTTATCCAGAGAGAGCCAGGCGGCGCGAAAAGATGGAGAGATTTTCCGCTCAGTATGTATCCATTCGCTGAGAATGGATGTCTTCCCATAACCGGCTGGAGCGGAGATGAGGGTGAGTTTGTGCTGCAATTCAGAATTTAACTTGTTGAGCAATCGCGGACGCGACACCAGGTTAATTCTTGGTTGGGGGATGAATAACTTGGTGGTGAGAAGTGGATGGTTCACAATTGAATTCTGGTATTGGATAAAAGGCTCAGATTAAAATTCTTGTGGTAGTCTTGAACGATTCAGTCTTTCGTTGTTCTAGCCAAATTTATTATACACCGATGGCTACGGCGGGTTCTGTTATTTGCTCAATAAGTATTCTAATTGAAACCAGACCTACTAAAATTTGGACGTTTTATTGAATTCATACTAAAATGGATTTAGCAAAGCAAAGAAATAAGCGCTGGAGGAAGCTATGGCTGAAGAACTGGATAAAGAACAACAGTATCACATGCCCGCCGAATGGGAAAAGCACGAAGGCACCTGGCTGCAGTGGCCTCATGACGGCATCTTTGACGGCTACCAAATGAGGATGGAACGCATCTGGCTTGTCATGGTCGAGGCTTTGCACCAGCACGAAAATGTCCACATCATCGTGCGCGATGAAAGGCAAAGGGATCACGTAGCTTATCTGTTGAGATATTTCAACATCAGCGAGGACACCGTCCATCTCTACGTTATCCCCACCAATGACGTTTGGGTTCGGGATAATGGCCCAATCTACGTTTTGGATAGCGACAACAACATGGTGATTGCCAATTGGGAGTTCAACGGTTGGGGGAATCGCTTTGAGGGCGAATTGGACAACAATGTCCCCTCGCTCATCGGAGAATCGCTCTCTATCCCGGTGGTCAGCCCCCCTTTGGTTCTTGAGGGAGGCGCGGTGGAGGTGAATGGCAAAGGGACATTCATGGCGACACGTTCTTCAATCATCAACGACAACCGCAATCCGGGGAAAAGCCAAGAAGAGGTTGAGGCGATACTAAGCAAATATCTTGGGGTCACCCATTTCATTTGGCTTTCAGGAGCCGGAGGGGAAGTGATTGAAGAATGGGGAGGGGTGACCGATTCTCACATTGACGGCGCGGCTCGGTTCACCGATGAATCCACTGTTCTTTACAGTTGGAACGAGGATAGATCGGACCCCCATTTTAACATTATGCTGAAGCATTACGAAGAATTGAAGGAAGCAGTCACTGAATCGGGCAAGCCCCTGACCCTGGTTCCGGCACCGCTTCCTGAGGGCGGGGTCCACCAAATATCATCGAATCTGGGATGGCGGAAATCAACCCTTACAGCGGCCATCTATGTTAATTTTTACGTAGCCAATGGAGTTGTTCTAGCGCCCGTCTATGGCAATAAGAACGACGCTCGCGCCAAGGCGGTGATCTCAGAACATTTTCCCGGCCGCGAAGTGATCGGGATTGACTCTGCGTATTTGTCGGAGCATGGCGGCATGATCCACTGCGTGACTCAGCAGCAGCCCGCGGTGAAACGAGCCTGAGTGGTTGAGTCGGAAGGAGAACACATGGATAGAATTGTGAGTGTCGGATTGATCCAGATGCCCTGCGGCGAAGACGTGCAGGCAAATTACGAGAAAGCCCTGGCTCGAATCAAAGAAGCCGCCCAGAGTGGAGCGCAGATCGTTTGCACGCAAGAGCTTT
The DNA here is from genome assembly GCA_965370435.1 of uncultured Anaerolineales bacterium. GTDB lineage: Bacteria > Chloroflexota > Anaerolineae > Anaerolineales > UBA11579 > CBDUUP01. The sequence goes on from CBDUUP010000292.1 coordinate 5,612, forward strand.
TCAAGTCCACTTACTTTTGCCAGACCGCGGATTTTGACCTCTATCGTCTGGCGGAGGTCCTTGATGGAGACAACGCCACGCTCAAGGATTTGAGCAATTTGGCGAAGGAATTGGAGATCGTTATCATTGCGAGCCTATTCGAAAAAAAGGCTCCGGGACTCTATTACAATACCGCCGTGGTCTTTGACGCCGACGGCAGCTACCTGGGGAAGTACCGCAAGATGCACATCCCGGAGGACCCCTATTTCTATGAGAAGTTCTATTTCACCCCCGGCGATTTGGGCTACAAGGTCTTCAAGACTCGCTATGCCGATCTGGGCGTCCTGATCTGTTGGGACCAATGGTTCCCGGAAGCGGCCCGTCTCACT
>CBDUUP010000293.1:0-5932 GCA_965370435.1 uncultured Anaerolineales bacterium
TTATAATTAATTGTTTTATGTAGTCTAATTATTAAATTCAAATAATCATCATATCAAAAAATATATCTTCCCCCACACCCAAAAACATCCCAACCTACCCACTTGCCCACTTGCCCACATGCCGCTTGCCACTTGCCACCTGCAACGTTCAACCTTCCAACGTTCAACCCTCACCCCTCCCCGTCCACCCCATCGAACACGTACCCCGTCCCGCGCACGTTGACGATCCATTCCCCCCCGCCGCGAAAAACTGACAGCTTACGCCGCAGTCGGCTGATGAGCGGCCGCATGATCTCCGGGGCCTCCCATTCGGTGGTCTGATATCCCTGCACCAGCATCACCAGCTCCCGGTGAGAGAGCACCCGCCCCTGGTTCTCCAGGAGCACCTTCATCAGCTTGCCCTCCGTGGGCGTGAGGGCGATCTTATCATCCCCCCGCCAGACCTCCCGGCGTTCCAGATCCACCGTGATGCCGTGCCCCAATGAAACCGTAGACCGCGCCACCGGCGCGCTGGTCTCGACCCCTTCGGCGCTCTTCAGTTCCTGGATATTCGCTTCCATCTGCTCTAACAGGCGGCGTTTGCGCACCGAATCGGTGCGCTGGGTGATCCCCCTCTCAACGCTGGCCACAATATCGTTCGGCGCAGCCGGTTTGAGAATGTAGTCGTGCGCCCCTTGCCGCAACGCCTCAATGGAGGATTCCAACGACCCGTGCGCGGTGAGCAGAATTACCAAAGTGTCGGGGGCGATCTCGGTCGCCTTTATCAACACTTCCAACCCATCCATGCCCGGCATCTTCAAATCCAGCAGCATCAAATCGAACTCATCCTTCTCCAGCGCCTCCACCGCTTCCTCTCCGCTGGCTACCGCCGTCACCCGGTACCCCTCCAACTTCAAGATGTCGTTCAATGATTTTCGGGCCGCCTTTTCGTCATCAACGATCAAAATCCTGCCTTTCATACTGCCTCCTTCACGGGTAATGTCACCCGGAAACGGGCCCCTTTTCCACGTCCGGGAACCAGATCCAAACTGCCTCCGTGGGCGGTCAATATACCATAACTGACCGACAAACCCAGGCCGGTGCCGTCTTCTCTGGCGCTGGTGAACGGCTCAAAGAGGTGTTCGCGGATTTCCGGCGCCACCCCCGGGCCGGTATCCTCCACATAGATCTCCACACCCTGTTTTCCGATTTTGCTCTCAATAAAGATCTCGCCCCCCTCCGGCATGACTCCCATAGCGTTCAAGATCAAGTTGAATAAGACCTGCTGTAACTGGTTGCTCACCACCACCACCAGGGGGAGTTCCTCCGCCAGGTCAGTCTGCACTTCAATCTGCTGGTGGATCAACTGCTGCTGCATCAAGGCCAACACCCGTTGAACCAATTCGTTCACGTCGGTCGGCTTGCGATGCGCCACCCCGGGGCGATAGAAGTCCAACATCCGTTGGACGGTGTTCATCAAGCGTTCTAGCTCATCCTGAGCCATGTCCAGGTAATTCAGCCGCTCTTCTTCCGATAATTCTTCCCGCCCCACCAGATGCAGGCAATTGCGCACCGACTGGAGCGGATTGTTGACCTCGTGGGCGATGGAGGCCGTCAGCCTTCCCACCGCCGCCATCTTCTCCGCCTGGAGCAAAGCCCGCTGCGAATCTTCCACCTGCCGGACGAAGGAACGCAGTTCATCGTACAGGCGGGCGTTTTCTAATGCCACCGCCGCCTGCCTCGCCAAAATCCCGAACAAGTCCAGGTCCGAAGCCCCAAAAACCGGCTCCCCAGGGTCGCGCCCCGCCATCAGCACACTGCTGTCTTCATGCCTGGACACCGGCGCGCACATCACCGACCCCAATTCATGCTCCGTCAGGATCTCCTGAAGCGCCGGGTCTCCCGGCCCATCCAGGTTCACCGCGATAGGCACCTTCCACACGTCGGCTCGGGCCAGAGGCCCGCCTTCAGGGCGGCTGTCCTCCTCCGGCAGCGGGGTTCCCCGCGACGCTGCAAGTTCCAGCCGGTCTTCGCCCACCTTGCGGCGATAATATCCCGCATGAGTGCAGCGCAAATGCCCGCAGATCGCATTGAGGATCAAATCCATCAACCGGTCCGGTCGAGTCTCCGAAAAAAGCGCCTCGGTCATATCCAGCATGGGACGGATCGCTTGAAGCCGGGCCATCTCCCGCTTTTGCTGGCTTTCTTGCAGCGCCCCCCGCACCGCCTTGACCAATTCCTCCCCCTCCGAGAAGGGCTTGAGGATCAACCCATCCGCGCCTTCCCGCAGGGCTTGCATAGCCGTCTCGATAGTGCCAAACCCGGTCATAATAACCACGGCCAGGTCGGGCTGGTGTTGGCGGGCCTGCGCCATCACCTCGAAGCCATCCATCTCCGGCATGCGGATGTCAACCAGCAGCAAATCTATCTGCGATTTCTTCAGGATGGCGATCCCCTCTCCGGGCGCGGTGACTGAATCGACCTTGAAACCCGCCTTTTCAAGCAGCCGAACACACAGCCGGACGATCCCCGGCTCGTCGTCTATGACCAGAACGGTGGCTTCAGGCGTTGACATTTTCACTTTCTTTGATGACCGGCAGCCAAACAGTGAACAGGGTGCCTTCCCCGGCCTCGCTGTCCACCTCTATGTAGCCGCCGTGGTCCGAAACGATCCCATAACTGATGGAAAGTCCCAGTCCGGTCCCGCTGCCGGTTGGCTTGGTGGTGAAGAAGGGTTCAAATATATGCTGCATATTCTCCGGCTCAATGCCGTGGCCGTCATCTCGCACCGCCACAGTGACCCAATCTGCGCCCTCCCGCGATTCGGTCGTGGTCTCGATGTGCAGCTTCCCGCCGTTGGGCATGGCTTGCAATGCGTTGTGGATCAGGTTCAAGACCACTTGCTTGATCTGGTTGCGGTCTATCCGCACCTGAGGAAGCTCATTCCAGAATTGGATCTGCATCTCTACCCCGCTGGTGTTCGCCAGGTGGGTGACCAGGGTCACCACGTCGCTGACGATCTCATTCATATCTGATTTTACCCGCAAAAGCTCACTCTGGCGAGAGAAATCCAGCAGGCGGCGCACCACGGTTCGTGCTCGCAATGCCTCCTGCAAGATCAATTCAAGGTCGGCCCGCTGGGCGAATTCCTCCGGCAGTTCTTCCAGGACCAATTCAGCGAACCCGGCCACCGTCGTGAGCGGGTTGTTCAATTCGTGGGCCACCCCGGCGGCCATCTCTCCCACCGCCGCCAGCTTTGCGGTGCGGATCAACCGTTCCTCCACCAACCGCTGGGCTTCGATGCGCTCTTCCAACTCCACATACAGCCGGGCGTTGCGGATGAAGACCGTCACCTGGGGAGCCAGCAGTTCCAAGATTTGCAGGTCAACCTCCCGGAACACCCGCAGCGGGTCATCGTCATAGACCGTGAGCGTGCCGATGACCTCGTCAACCAGCTTGAGCGGCACGCTGGCGACCGATTTGAAAGGCGCTTTGGGGTCCTTCAATTGTTTCCCGCTCCACTGGTTGTAATTTTTCACTGCCATCGGCTCCCCCGTCGCGGCCACACGTCCAGCTACCCCATACATGAAGGGGAAAGTATACCCGGCATAGTCCTGCCAGGGATTCTCCGAAACCAGCACCCGCACCAATTTTTCATCCCCATCCACCAGGCCCAGTTCAGCGCCTTTTGCGCCCAAAAGTTCTTTGGCCCGATTCACCACCCGCTTCAGCAATATGTCCCAGTCCAGGTTGGTGCTGATGTCCAGGGAAGTCTCCCGCACCGCTTCAAGCTGCCGCACGTTCATCTGGAGCTGTTCATAGCGGCGGGCATACATGATCACACTGGAAAGCACCCCCGCCAGGGCCTCCAGGGCGATGAGATCGTTATCCGAAAAGGCATGTTTTCGGGCCTGCTCAACATTCACCACCCCCAGCAACCGCTCCCCGGCCCGCAGCGGAACACACATCACCGATCCCGCCTGCCAGCTTGAGACCGCCATGTAGCGTTTATCCTGGCTGACGTCGTTGATAGACAGGCTCTCCCCGCTTTCCAGAACGTGGGAGGTCACGCCCAAATTACGAGCATAATTCAACCCCTCCGGGCTGACCACTTTATCGGCCCCGCTCACTCCGGCCACTATTAAATTTTCCCCCGCCTCATCCAGCAAGACCACCGCCGCCAGGTCATAGTCGAACCCCTCGACCATTAATTTGGTGGCCCGTCCGGCGATCTCCTCCACGTCGGTCAAACCGACCACATCTTGCACCACCTGATGGATGGAACTGAGATTACGCGCCCGCACCCGGGCCTTCTCGTTCAACCCCACGTTTTCGATCAGTCCGGCCAATTGGCTGGCGATCACAGTGAGCAATTGTTCATCCTGCGGCGAAAAAGCGTCCGCTTCCACGTTTTCCAGCGTCAAGACTCCAATCACCTTACCCCGGTAATGGAGCGGCACCGCCAGTGCAGATTTCACCTCTCGGTTTTCCGCCTGGTAGCGGGGCGCTGCTTCCACATTCCCCGCCCGGACCGACCTGCCGGTTTCCAATACGTATCCGGCCAGACTGTCTTCAATAGAGCTGTATTCTGGTATCTTATCGTCCTCGTCCTCCGCGTAGCTGCGCAGGCGCTCCCCGTCCGATTCGAGCAAGTAGAGTTTGACCAGGTCGGTGCGGAAAGTCCGCCGCAGCATCCGCCAGACTCGCCGGGCCACCTCGTCCACATTCACTCCGCCCACCGAGGTAACCGAGGCCAATTCGTTGAGCAAGGCGAATTGCTGTAAATGCCGGGAAGCCTCGGTGAACACAATCGCGTTATCAATGGAGGCCGCTACGTGGAAAGCCAGAGTCTGCATCCGCTCCAGGTCCAAAGGGATGAAGGCCTGCCCGCGGCCTCCCTTGAAGGCCATGTAGCCGATGATCCGCTGGCCCAATGCCACCGGAACCCCCATCCAATCCCCGGTCGCGTCTTTGGCTTCGGCCTTCAAGGCCAACTGCCGCCGCCGGGCCGCCCGCTTCACGATCACGCCCTGGCGGGTATCCACCATCTCGGCCACAACTTTGTTCTGCTCCAGGTCAGTTTCCGTGCCCCGCATCTTGGCGGGCAATTTCCACACCGTCTCGATCCGAAACGCATCCCCGGCCCGCACCGCCAGATAAGCCCCCACGCAAGGCGTAAATCGCGCCAGGGAGGCCAATATATATTCCAGCGCCTCCTCCGGGGCAAAACCGGGGTCCTTCACGTTCTCCGCAAGGGGCAGGAAGATCTCTTCGTTGGTGGCCGCCAGATACACCGGCTCCTGGTGCCGAGCCGTCACCGCCAGCAAACGGAAAAGCTCCTTCCCCACCCGATCCAATTCGTCCACCCCCACCAGCAGCAAACCATAATCCTCCGGCGTGGGGAAAACGTACACCCGCTCGCACCCCAATCGCTCTGCCAGCTTATTGAGTTTCCGGGTGCGCGTGCTGTCGCTCGCCAGGGCGCTTTGCAGCCAGGCCAGGGTTTTAGGCTGCGCCAGGTATTCATCCAAAGCCTTCTGGCGCGTCTTACTCAACCCATACCCCTCGCCCACCTGCCACCCCTCCGGCAGATGAGTCAGCCTCGCCGCCCACCTCGCCCCGGCAGCCTTGCACGCTTCTTTCATTTGAGTCAGCAAATCATCCATAGCTACCCCCCATTATAGGATAAAAACGCTCCAAGACACAATAATAAGCCACCCATAATTTCACGTTCACCCACTTCCTAATCACCAAAAATTTCACCTTCCACAAAGAATAACCAAGGCTTATGTCTAGAACAAGTGCAATGGCCCTGATTTGTTATTCTCCCGACCTAGAATATTGCGTTTTTAGGAGTCGAGGCTTTATCCGGGTCATGTGGGCGGATTTTTACCGGCAAAAGCAACGACTCCAACCCCAATTTTTGGATCCGCCCCAATACCGTCATTAAGAA
>CBDUUP010000294.1:0-5918 GCA_965370435.1 uncultured Anaerolineales bacterium
ACCTTTTAGATCTTGAAAGATTTCTTCCAGGCAAAAATGAAAAGCCAGGACAAGTCAAGCTCACATTGGCAAAGTTTTATAGTGTAACCGGAAGCAGTACCCAACATAGAGGAGTGACTCCGGATATAGAATTACCAACTCCCTATAGTGCCGAAGAATTTGGTGAAAGCTCAGAACCTAGTGCACTTCCATGGGACCAGATCAGTGCCACTGATTTTAGTACCTTCGACAACGTTGATGAAGATGTTTTATCACAACTGAAGGACTCGAATAAAAATCGGTTGAATAATTCAGCACATCTGATAGAACTACAAATTGATGTAGAAAATCGAAAAAAATCGTTGAGATCGGATTCTGTTTCTTTAAATCTGGAGGCCAGAAAGAAAGAAATAGAAAATAACGAAAAATTAAGTGCAGCAAGGTTAAAATTGAGTGGTTCAGTTGAACAGTCAGAAACCAGGATCGAACGATCCGATGAATCCGAATTTAAGGATCCTTATCTAAAAGAAAGCAACGAGAGATACGGTCGATTTTTTTATAATGTAAGCAATTTCTACGCATGGTATCAGACATGGGATGAAGCTATAACCGAAGGCAAATACTATGGGTTTAGAGAAGGTTGGCCTGATATGCCTCCTGATCGCATCCCAAGCCTTCAAAGATACCTTAGCGACCATTCAGCAGGACAAGCATTAGCAACATTGTTCGATGGCGTAAAACGACAGGTAAGTTATATCTATTACCAATATGGCTGGTTCAATTATTTTGTTATATTTCTATCCATCATGCTTTTCATGGTTTTTGTAAATTCAAAAAAATCTGTGCATTTACTGAGGAAATATTTTCCCTTGATTGGATTTGTTTTCGCGTACCTGGGGGGATACTTCTTGGGATACGCTTGGTATATCAAAATTGTGACGAGGGGGGATCGATTCTTATATAGCCTTTATATACCTGCGATATTCGCAATATTTATTGTGATCAGGGAGTTGAAAAAACATTTACGATATGAATCTATAAAAATTTTGCAGATTCAACCCTTGGTTTTCTTCGAAATTTTGAACTTGGTGATTTTTATTTTGCTGCTTACAGATATTTTCATGGGGGCGCCAAGCAGAATGACGACGGATAGGTTTGGTTGGTAATTGTGGAAAGACCTTCATTTTTTGTCAAATTGAGGTGAGGGGTCACAAGACGATCTATGCGAGACGCGCAATTGGAGATAACCCCACCGGGTCGTCTCTACGGTTTTAGGGGGATATGATGACTATTTAGAACATGAATCGTTTCGGGATTCTTGCATAAATCCCTTATCATACGGGAATTATCCATCTTTTTCTCTATAATTCCCCCTTGCCCAGGCGTCAAACAGGCTATATAATCAGGTTCCCATGGCTATTCCTTCTGATTCTGAACTGCAAGCGTTGGTAAAACAGGTGGTTCAGAGAGCGATGCAAGGGGAAGGAAGCCCCTCGGTGACCTCGCCGCCCCCACAACCTGCCCCGTTGACGACAGCGCCGCCCCCTGCTCTGGTCTCTTTGGAGGTTGTACCCGGCTCATCCGGGGCAATAGCGGCGGCCAAAACCGTCGCCATTGGCGCAGACCACGGAGGATATCAGCTCAAAGAAGCGTTGGAAGCCTTCCTGGAGGAGGCGAGCTATACGGTCGTGGATTGCGGCACGCACAGCCCGGATTCGGTGGATTACCCTGATTATGCCCTGGCTGTAGCCCGTCTGGTGAGCGAGGGGAAAGCCTGGCGAGGGGTTATCGTGGATGGAGCCGGGATTGGAAGCTGCATGGCGGCCAATAAGGTGCCTGGCGTTCGGGCCGCGTTATGTTACGACCACGCCACCGCCCATAACAGCCGTGAACACAACGACGCCAACGTGTTGACCCTGGGCGCGGGTTTGATCGGCCAAAGTTTGGCCCGGCAGATCGTGGATACCTTTCTCAGCACCGAGTTTGGCGGCGGACGCCACGCCCGGCGAGTGAACAAGATCATGGAAATTGAAAATAAATACAGGACTCAAAATGACTCCTAATCAAGCTGAAGTTGAACGAATTGTAGAGATCATCACCCGGGAGGTGTTGATCGCCCTGTCGGAAGAAGAACACCGCCACGTTCACCCCGATGGGACTTACTGCACCGAGGAATGCGTGGACGGCCTGTGCGTCAAAACTTGCTTTGACCAGGTGGGCCACGTCGTCAGCGCAGGGGCGGAACGTCTGACCTCCACCCTGGGCAACATTCCCCAGGACCTCAACCTGGCGAATATGATAGACCATACCTTGCTCAAGCCGGACGCCACCTCTGACCAGATCGCCCAGCTTTGTTACGAAGCCCGCAAGTACGGTTTCGCCTCGGTGTGCGTCAATCCCACCCACGTAAAGCTGTGCGCCGAACTGCTGCAAGGGACTGACGTGAAGGTGGGCACGGTGATCGGGTTCCCGCTGGGAGCCAGCGCGCCGGAAGTCAAGGCCTATGAAACCCAAACCGCCTTACACGAAGGCGCAACTGAGATTGATATGGTCATCAACATCGGCGCGTTGAAGGCGGGGGATCTGGAACTGGTTGCCACTGACATCAACGGGGTTGTGCGAGTGGCCCATGCTGTCAATGTCATCGTCAAGGTCATCATTGAGACTTCTTTGTTGACCCAAGAAGAGAAGATCACCGCCAGTCTGCTGGCGAAAGAGGGCGGGGCCGATTTCGTCAAAACCTCCACCGGGTTCGCCGGGGGCGGGGCGACGGCGGAGGATGTGGCTCTGATGCGGCGTTCGGTGGGGCCGGAAATGGGGATCAAGGCTTCCGGCGGGGTGAGGACCACCGAAGACGCCCAAACCATGATTAAAGCCGGAGCGACCCGAATAGGGGCCAGCGCCGGCGTGAAGATCCTTCAAGGCGCGGAGGCGTCTTGAGTATGTACACCTGGAGTATGTTATGCGAATTGCCTTAGTCATCGGCACCACGGTGGCGACAATCAAAGATGAAAAATTGACCGGCCGGAAATTGCTGATCGCCCGCGAGGCGGACGAGAAAGGCAAACCCCACGGCAAGCCCTACGTCGCCATTGATACCGTGGATGCAGGCGTGGGCGACCTGGTGCTCACCGCCCACGGCTCGGCAGCACGCCAGACCTATTTCACCAAAGCCTGCCCGGTAGACGCCGTCATCATGGCCGTCATCGACTCCCTCCAGGTAGATGAAAAATGGGTCTACCGGAAGACTTGAAAGATTTTTTTAACCACTAAGACACAAAGGCACAAAGATACAAAGTTTTTGTTTTTGACCACTAAGACAACTAAGACCATTCAGACCACTTAGACTCCCATGACTGATAAGGATTTGCGTTCAATCCAGGAAGCCCGAAAATTGGCCGCTCGCGCGGGTGACGCTCAACGCATTTGGGCTAATGCCACGCAAGAGCAGGTGGACCGGGTTTGCGCGGCGATGGCGGAGGCGGCTTATTTGGCTTCCGAAAGACTGGGCCGCGATGCTGCCGAGGAGACTGGCTACGGCGTCCCGGCTCACAAGAAGCTCAAGAACGAGTTCGGTTCGCGGCATGTCTGGGAGAGCATCAAGGACATCAAGACGGTGGGGGTGGTGCGCTACGATTCGACCCGCAAGGTGTACGAGATCGCCTGGCCGATGGGGGTGGTGGCGGCGCTGACGCCCAGCACGAACCCCACCTCGACGGTGATGAACAAGATATTGATCTCGGTCAAGGCGCGCAACGGCATTGTGCTTGCGCCCCATCCCTTCGCGGTCAAGTGCAGCAACGATACCGCCAATCTCATGGCCCAGGCGGCGGTGAAGGCGGGCGCGCCGGAGGGGTTGGTGAACTGCATGCAGAACATCAGCCTGGAAGGCACCCAGGAGTTGATGGGCCAGCGAAGCGTCTCCGTCATTCTGGCGACGGGCGGCAGTGATATGGTGCGGGCGGCCCACTCGATGGGCAAGCCTGCCTATGGGGTGGGGCCGGGCAACGTGCCGGTCTACGTGGACCGGAGCGCCGATCTGGAGAAGGCGGCAAAATACATCGTTGCCAGCAAAGCCTTTGATTATTCGGTGATTTGCGCCACCGAACAAGCTGTGATCGCCGACCGGCCCATCGCCTCCCAACTGGCACGACTAATGGAGGGGGAGGGCGCTTACTTCATTGACGAGAGTCAGGCCGATGCGCTGCGAGGAATTCTGTTCCATCCCAATGGAGCCATAAACCCGGCTACAGTGGGCAAGTCGCCGCAGTATCTGGCCGCGATGGCGGGGTTCCAGGTGCCCGAGGCAGCCCGGATCATGGTGGCGCGGTTGGATCGCGTAGGGCGGGAGGAACCGCTCTCGCGGGAGAAGATGACGACCGTTCTAGGCTGGTACGAGGCCGAAGGATGGGAGGCGGGATGTGACCGCAGTATCGAGATGATCAATTTTGGGGGGCGCGGCCACACCCAGATCATCCACGCCACTGACGAGAAAGTTATCATGGCCTTTGGCCTGGAGAAACCCGTCTTTCGGATCGCAGTCAATACGATGGCGACGTTGGGCGCAATTGGCCTGACCACCGGCATCATGCCCTCTCTGACTCTCGGCTCAGGCGGTACAGGCGGCGCTATCACTGGAGATAACGTCACTGTCTATCACTTGTTCAATATCAAGCGCATGGCATACGAAATCAATCGCCCGCCGGAGACCGCGCTGATCCCCGGCACGACCCCTGCCGGGCCTATACACGGCCCTGGCCCGCAAGATATCGAGGCCGTGGTACGTTCGGTGGTAGAAGAGATTTTGAAGACCTAAATGAATTGACGGGTCTCAGACCCGCAGCTACGAGATTTGCAATTATCTGTTGAATTAGAAACTATCAAGAGGAGTAAATATCCATGGCACAAGATTTAGCATTGATCGCATTAGGAATGGTGGAATGCCGCGGACTGATCGGCGCCATTGAAGCCGCCGATGCGATGGTCAAGGCGGCCAACGTCATCCTGATCGGCTCGGAATATGTTGGCGGCGGGTTCGTCACCGTGATGGTGCGCGGCGACGTCGGCGCGGTGAAAGCCGCTACTGACGCCGGCGCGGCAGCCGCCAAGCGAGTTGGCGACCTGGTGTCCGTCCACGTCATCCCGCGCCCCCACGAGAATGTGGAGATGATCCTGCCGCAGAACACCAAAGGCGGTTTCGGCGGGCGCGCGGCCGGTAAAGAGTAGCCATCGTCATTAAAATGAACCGCCAGGAACGCGCCGATTATCTGGCCCGCGCCGCGGCGGTGATGGCTTCGCCCCCGGAGAGTCTCTCTCCCTTATCCGAACCGCCCTCCGGCAAGCTGTACGTCGGGGTGGACCTGGGCACCGCTTATCTGGTGATTGTGGCGCTGGACGAAGACCGCCAGCCTCTAGCCGGTGAGTGGCAGTTCGCTCAGGTGGTGCGGGACGGGCTGGTGGTGGATTTCATCCAAGCGACCGATCTGCTGCGAGGCATGAAAGCCCGTTTGGAGGAACGTCTGGGCTGCACACTCACCCACGCCGCGACTGGCTACCCACCGGGTGTGCCTCAGGTGGAGGTGCGGGCCACCGCCAACGTGGTTGAAGCGGCGGGGATGCGCTGCACCGGGATGGTAGACGAGCCTTCTGCCGCCAACGCTGTGCTGGGCCTGCAAAATGGCGCTATCGTGGATGTGGGCGGCGGCACTACCGGAATCGCGGTGGTCAAGGACGGCGAGGTGATCTACACTGCCGACGAAGCCACCGGCGGCACTCACTTCTCGCTGGTCATCGCCGGCGCGATGGACATCTCGTTTGAGGAGGCGGAGGCGCTGAAAATCACCCCCGCCGAGCAAGAGCGGTTGTTCCCCACGGTGCGCCCGGTGATGGAGAAGGTAGGCAGTATCATTACCCGCCACGTCGCCGACCACCCGGTGGAC
>CBDUUP010000295.1:0-5909 GCA_965370435.1 uncultured Anaerolineales bacterium
GACATTAAGCATGCCGTTCTCTTGGAAGTCGCAATCCACGCCATAGTCGGCGATCACTTGCTTGATCTGCTTGAGTCCGTAAAAAGAGACCTCCAAACGATCCTGGAGGAGTTGGGGGTCTTTATAATCGTATTCATGGATCAAATCAGTGGCGATGCAAAATCCGCCGTTGCGGCCGCTGGCCCCATAGCCGCAGCAAGCCCCTTCTAGCAGCACGATCTTCTTTTCCGGGAATTTGCGGTGGATATTGTAGGCCGAGGACAACCCGGTGAAACCGCCCCCGATGATGACTACGTCGGCAGTATGGCTACCCCGCAGCGGCTCATTGATCTTCTGATCCTCCAGCCCGGCGGCCTTGAACCAGAAATTGTCTATCGAATATTCGTATAAATCCGGAGGTCGAAGCCTGTGTGTTTTTGGGCTTGTAGTATAAACGGGTTTCATGAAGGCGCTCCTTGAATTGCAATTTTTCCAATCGGGAATTATAGCACCGAATTATTCCAGCAACTGGGATGGCCTATATTTTTATGTTTGAACTGACCCTATTCATTCTGATCTCTTTTCCGGCGATACTTGAAATACCAGATCGCTTCCCCGCCGATGATGAGAACTGCAACCACGCCGCCGATGATCCAAAGCCATAGGGTATTGGACTTCTCTATAACGATGGTTGCCTCGTTCTTTGCCCCGCTGTTCAGTTCGATGACGGTGATGGTATTCTCTCCGGGGATTGTGGCGGTATAGAGTCCGCTGGTGGTTATGTCGCCCAGAGCGGATTGCCAGGCGAGATTGTAATCGTTCAGGTTAATCCCTTCCGCGGTCGGGTTAATTTTCCCGTCGATGGTTTCCCACAGCAAACTTCCTCGGGCGTCATAGCATTCCGCCTCGAATTGCCGCCCTTCTCCTACGAGGAGTTCAAGATTGAATGGGTGGATGATGATGTCCTCACAGGGACGCAGCAGAACCAGAACCTGCGCCTCTGAGGTTAAGGGCTGGCAGTCAAATTCTGTCGCAAACAGAGGGTTGTCGTTCTCAGTAGGGCAGGTATACGTAGCCTGAATAGTGAACTCGCCCTCCTCGGCGGCCTGGTATAGGCCAAAGGAGTCTATCTCTCCGCCCGTCGCCGACCAGACTGCTTGGATGGGGACTTCATTTCCTTCGGGGTCGTATCCCCGAGCCATGAATTGACGCTCGAACCCCAGACTCAAGGTGATTTCGGGCGGGGTGATCTCAATTCGTTCCACGATGCCCATCGCCTGCACCGTCGCCCTGCCCACAACTCTGCTCCCTGGGAGGGAGGCGGTCACGATATAGTCGCCGGTGATCTGAGCGGAGAACTTGCCCTCCGGGGTGATGGTTCCCCCGCTGGCGGTCCACTCAGGGGTGAAGTTTATCAGGTTGTCCTCTTCATCGTAACCCACCGCCAGGAAGGTCTGGGATTCCCAAGATTGGACGTTCACCTGGCGGGGAATGACTTCAATGCGCGCCAATTCGGAAAAGACGTGGGCGGTGGCGTCTCCCCGGATGGCGGCCCCCTCCGTCACCATCCATGCGCTCACCGTATACTCCCCCGCCTCGCTGGCCGTGAACGCGCCATCGCTGGAAATCGAACCCCCGTTGGTCGTCCAGATAGGAGCGATCTCCACCTGCTCCCCTTGGGCGTCCTCGCCCTGAGCGGAAAATTGGATGCTGCCCTCAACAATGAACGTGGCTTCAATAGGCGATACCTGGATTGACTCAATCTCTAGCGGTTCGCCGGTGCAAGTTATCGGCCCAGCCAAAACCACCTCATCATTGGGGCGCGCCACGGAAAGATCATATGCCGCGCCGGCTTCCCCGAAGGAGAAGAATCCAAAACCGGTATCGGTGTCAGCGGTGAAACTTCCTTCATCCTCGCCATTAACCGTCACCGTGAGGGTTTCTCCCGCCTCCCAATCCGAGACCGAGATCGTAGGAAAACCGTTCAGGCAGATGATGCTGATCTCGGCTGTGATTTCTTGGGCGGTATTCATCGCTGCCAATCCGGCGGCGGCCAATATGACCAAAGTTAGTTGGATTATGACAGAGAGTTTTCGACGCATGGGTTCCTGATGATCCTTGAAATCGCCTTTACACCATCTCCAATATACGCTCTGCCAGGACGCGGCGGCGTTGGCCGTAGGGGGTTGGTTTGGGAGCCCGGCGGATGGCTCGCTCCAGGACTGGCGCGGCATAGCGCATTTCCTCCACCGCCGCTTGCAGGTCAATCTCTTGGAGGGCGGACAGGGTGTAATAGAACGGGAACCGCCGCCAGCGGTTTTTGCCGTCGCGGTGATTTTTCAAAGCCTGCATCCCCTCCACCAAGCGTCGTTCCTTTTCGTCCAACCCACCGGCGGACAAGTTGCGCCACAACGCGGCGCTGCACTTCCCGCATCAGAACATGCCGGGTTTGCGCCCTTCCTCCTCTGACTGAACCAGTCGTTTCAGCATCCCCTCGCTGGCCCGACGCAGTGCGGTTTGAACGCCCTCTTCCTTGACCTCCAGCAGGTGCAGCGCCCTGCATCCCTCCTCCCCCAGGATGTGCCCGGTCGCCGCCCCGGAGGTCACCTTCTCGCCGGTGAAGAGCCGGATTCCCTCCTCAAAATCCTGCTTGGTAGGGGCGAACATATCCGCGTAGGATTTGGGAATGCCCTGCCTTCCGGCGATCCACTTGGCGGTTCGTTTTCTATCAGCGTCGGACAGCGGTTTGCCATAGAAATTAATATCGTTCACCGCGTCCAGGGTTTTTGCAAGACTTTCCTTTTCAATCATCATCCTCTCTCCATGAGCCGTCGTGCGGCATCAATTATTCGCTTTGTATTGGGCAGGGTCTGGTCTTCCCGCTCCCGGTTGTAGGGGATAGTCTCCTGGGTGCATACCCGGGCGTATTGGCATTGTATTCCCGCCTCCAATACCACCGCGGCCAACTCCCCAGAGAGACCGAACCCCTCGTAATCCTCATCCACCACCAGCATTCGCTCAGTCCGCATCACCGAGCGGGTGACCGCCTCTCTATCCAGCGGGGCGACCGTACGAAGGTCCAAGACCTCGGCGGAGATGCCCTCTTTCTCCAACTCGGCTGCCGCTTCCAGAGCGCGGTGAACTCCGACGCCCACACTTATTATGCTGAGGTCAGCCCCCTCCCGGCGGGTGACGGCCTGCCCAAAGGGGATGGGCGTCCAGGTATTGGGGACACGGCCTTGCGCGCCCGCCTCCGGTACGTCATACGTTACTGTGTCACGTCCGCCTGACCCCAGGAACGCTAACATGGATTCGGAGAGCAGTTTGTGCTCCATGAAGATGACTGGGCCATCGTGCTGCAAAGCGGAGAGCATCAACCCTCCTGCATCCGCCGGAGTCGAGGGGACCACCACGGAGATTCCCGGAATGTGGGCCAGCCAGCCCCATAAGCTCTGCTCGTGCTGCCCGCCGTCACCGTAGCCGCCCCCGCATGGGGCGCGCACAACCAGCGGCGCTTTCCATTTCCCCCCGGAAAACGCCTCCACTTTGGCGGCATGGTTCAGGATCGCGTCCATTGCCACCGCCAGGAAATCCACCATATACAACTCCGCCACCGGACGCAGCCCTCCCATCGCCGCGGTCACCGCCGCGCCCAGGAAGGCGCTCTCGCTGATGGGCGTGTTGCGCACTCGCTCCTTGCCGAATCGCACCAGGAGGTTCATCCGCAGCCCCTGCACGTCTTCGCCCATGACCAGGATGGTTGGGTCAACGGCCATAGCCTGTGCCAGAGCGTCATCAATCGCCTCAGTGAACTTCATCGTTCTCATGGCCGTATCTCCTCCCCCGCGTCCATTGGCGCCAGCGCGGTCTCGATGGCGGTTTCTATTTCAGTGAGAGTTTCTTCCTCCAGACTGTTCAGTCTACCTTCCTCCTCAGCCAGTTTTTTCCGTGCCCTGATGAGGGGGTCATCTGGATTGGCGTGATCGAAAGTGAATTCAAGGAGCATGCTGGTGAAATCTCTCATGCTCTCTCCTCGTTCTAATAGGGAAGCGCCCTTCATTTTGGTGATTGACCTCACCAGAGGCCAGGCTCTCCCTCGGAATCCCTTCACCGGATTGCGGGCGATCTGCAATAAAGGATCTCCCAGAAAATGCCCCTCCGGGTGGATGCAGCGGGCGTGTATGAAAGTAGGCCCGCCGCCCTGCCTGGCCCGCTGCTCTGCCTCTCCGGCGGCCTGCCACACTTCCTCAACATCCAGGCCGTCCACGGAGAGGGTTGGCAATCCAAAGCCCCTGGCTCGTTCCAGTACGCCTCCCCCGGTGGTCTCTTCGGATTGGGTGGTGATCCCCCAGCCATTGTCCTTGCAGACGAAAATCACCGGCAAGTTCCAGGCCACCGCCATGTTCATCGCTTCCATCAGCATCCCCTGGTTCAAGGAGGCTTCCCCAAAGTAAGCCGCCGCCAGCGTGCCGGGCCGGAGATGCTGGGCGGCCAATGCAAATCCCACCGCCGCAGGCCCCGAAGACCCCACAATCCCCGATGAGGCCGCCAGGTGTTCACGGGAGAACAAGTGCATGTGCCCGCCCATCCCCCCGCACAGCCCATCCGGGCGGCCCAACAGCTCTCGTAATAGCAACACCGGATCAACCCCTCGCATCAGCAGGGGAGGGGTGCCGCGATGGTCCAGGGCCAGGGCGTCTCTTTCCTTCAAGTGGGCGTTGACCCCCGCGGCGATGGCCTCTTCCCCAACTCCCAGGTGCATTTCCCCAGAGATCAGCCCCTGCTCCCAAAGTTCGGCCACCGCCTGTTCAAAAAGGCGGCTCCGAAACATCTGCCGGTATAACGACCACAAGTCAGGCTGCATGACGCCTCCAGAGAGATAGAATAATCCAGTTGTCTGCGCTTCCTTGAGTATATCCCTTTATTCCCTGGATTTCAACCGGAAATTACAGACGAATCAGCAGACCCACCTCACAAAAGAAAAAGCCCCATCAAATTGTTTTGTTGGGGCTTTATTTTTGTAATAAAACAGTCAAGAATATTAGTCCGCCGTAGGGCGGACTTTGTAAATGTTAGTGCGACTTTAGTCGCTAATTTCATCCCCCCATGATGTAATGCTCAAGTTGATCTATCTTGAATTGCTGCTCGGAAATGATGGAGTTGACCACGTCGCCGATGGAGATCACCCCAATGATCCCCTCCCCGTCGAAAACCGGAAGATGCCGGATATGTTTGTCGGTCATCAACGCCATGCACTCCTCTATTGAGTGTTCAAGGCCGACGCAAATCACTTTCTTGGTCATGATGTCTTTGACTGGGGTGTCTGTGGAAGACCGGCCCTGTAATTGAACTTTACGGGCATAATCCCTTTCGGAGAGGATCCCCACTACCTCATCCTCATCCGTCACTACCAGCGCGCCGATATTTTTTTCTGCCATAAGCTTGATCGCCTCGGCGACCATTTTCTCCGGCCCAATGCTCCAAACCTCAAACCCTTTGTTGCGTAAGACTTGTTTTACAGTTTTCATCCTGATTCTCCTCGTTTATAAGATTACGTTATACTAGAGAGACGAATTGATGGTAGCTAATCTTACCAAATATGGTAGTATAAATCAATTTATTTTTCATAAAGGCTCATACCAAGTGCTGCATTTGCAGACTGAAGAGGATATAATTCTCCTATGTTGGAAAAAGACACCTTCGACATACTCATCTTCATAGCCCGGCCCGGGGCCGGGAAGAGCGAGATCATTGACTACCTCCGCCGCGCCGACCTCGCCACCTCGCGCAAGCGATTCCATATCGGCGAATTTGAAGTGATTGACGACTTCCCTATGCTCTGGACCTGGTTTGAGGAGGACGACATCCTGGAAGAACTCGGCCAATCCCGCTTGCATCCGGGCGAAGGCCACCGAGAGCGCTCGGATCTC
>CBDUUP010000296.1:0-5892 GCA_965370435.1 uncultured Anaerolineales bacterium
AATGGGGCGACCCAGGGGGTCGCCCCTACTGAAAAAATGGTGGCGAGGCTTTAGCCGGTGGTTTTGCTAGACCCGGCTGAAGCCTCGACTCCTGAGGTGGTGAGGGATTCTTGGGGTTAGTTGAGGACTTCGATGTTGGGTTTGAGGGGGATGCGGTCGATGAGGTCGATGAAGTCTTCGCGGGTGATTTCGGGATCGGGTTTGGGGCAGAGGGCGCGCAAGGTGGCTTCCATGACGTTGGTGCCGAAGCTGCGGCCTTCCAGGCGGGGGGTGGTGGTGACCAGGATGTGGAGGCCGCGCTTTTGGAGTTCTTCCACGTTCTGGGCGGTGGTGGTGTTGGTGACGATGATCTTGCCGCTGAGGTCGGGGGGCATGTAGTGGCGGATCTGGAGGAAGTCCCCGGCAATCAGACCGGCTTCTCCGTAATATTTGGGGTATTTGTTTTGGGGTTCTTCTTCCTGCTGCGCGCCGAGGGGGTAGAACCACATGTAGGGAAGTTGGGTGATGAAGGGCAGCAGGACGGCGGCGATCAGGCGCACCATAGCCAGGCTGCGGATGGGGATGGGGAGGTTGAGGGTGAACATGAAGTCGCCGAAGGTGGTGTCGCATCCGGCGTTGACGACGGCTTGGGCCATCTGGTAGCGGTCTACGGCGGTGGTCTTGAGGGCTTTCATGCCTACCAGGGTTTTGCCTTCTTTCTGGAGATGTTCTTCCAGGGCGACCAGGGCGCGCTGGGCCAGGATGCCTTTGACGCCGTTGCCGTCGCCGACCTTGCTGATCTTGATGGCCTTGCGGATGCGCTTGATGTCCCGGAAGTAGTATTTGCGTTTGCCCACTTCGAGGAAGAATTCCGAGCCGCCGACGCCAAAGGCGTCCACCTTGCCGTCCAAATCTTTGTAGCGCTGCACGGCCAGTTCGAAGTCGGCGTCGGTCCCCTGGCGGGAGAGTTCGCATTCTTCGCCCAGTAATTCCAGCCGGGTGGTGTGGTCTCGGGTGGAAGAGCCAACGCTGATGGATAATATTTTTTTCATGCTGCCCTCCGAAGGGTGTGGGGTTTCTCTCAATTGTACTTATCCCTGGGCTGGTGTAAAGGGGGAAATGGGGGGAGTTTTTTAGGCGCGCAGCGGATTGTAAATGTGACTTTTGAAATATGGGTATATTTTAATCTTTTTCACCACAGAGACACAGAGAACGCAGAGAAAAGATAAAAGCAAAAATATATTAAAAACTCTGGGTATTCGAAGAGTTTAGGGAGGAACGATAGGGACAGGGGAGACCCTTTGAGAGTGTCTGAAGGTAAATGCTATAATGGGGCATTCATTCAAGGATTGTTCAATCCACTAGAACTATGCTGACCAACGAGGCTCATTTATGAAATCGCTTTGTGTTTACTGCGGTTCTTCGGATAAGGTTGGCGGGCATTATCTCGAGGCGGCCCGGCAGATGGGGGCGGCGGTCGCCCAACGCGGCATAGAGCTTGTCTATGGGGCTGGGAGCACCGGGTTGATGGGGGCGTTGGCGGATGGGGTCCTGGAAGCGGGGGGGGAGGTGGTGGGGGTGATCACTGAGCAATTCAACACGCCGGAGTTGGCCCATTATGGGTTGACCCGCCTGGAAGTAGTGGCGGATATGCACACCCGCAAAGCGCGGATGTTTGAGCTGGCCGACGGTTTTGCGGCCTTGCCGGGGGGCTATGGGACGCTGGAGGAGTTTTTTGAGGTCTTAACCTGGGCGCAGATCGGGCTGCACAGCAAGCCGGTTGGGCTGCTCAACGTTCAGGGGTATTACGACCCGCTGTTGGGACTGGTCGAACACATCAGCGAGGAGGGTTTTATCTATTCCGAGCATCGGAGGCTGTTCGTCAGTGAAGCGGACCCCCAGGTTTTGTTGGATGGGTTGGAAAATTATCATCCCCCGGAGGGTCTGGCGCGGTGGGTAGATCGAGGGGATTGAGGGTTGGGAATGGTGGCAAGGGGCAAGTGGCAGGTAGGCAAGTAGGCAAGTTGCAGGCGGCAAGTGGGCAAGTGGCGGGCGGCAAGTTGTAAGCAGCTTTATCCGGGGTTGGACATTGAGGCCCGAAATCTCAAGTTAGGATTTATGATTGTGAAACTAACAAGATTATATGTGGACAAAATGTTAATTTGCGGGTAAAGTAGTAATGTTCTAAATATGCACAAAATTGTCTACTTCTCGAAACCACCCATTTGATGAGGAAGGCTCCCAGAGTAGAATAATTGATGACCCAAAACAGAATCCTCACCCGGACGGCGGTTGCTTTTTTCATAGCCTTGAGCATGTGCACAGCCTTCGTCTATTTGGTGGAACGCAACCGGCAAACTCAACTGCGCCAGGCCATCGCCGAAGTGAGCGCGGCCCAAGCCTATTCTCTTGAACGGCAATTGAACCGCTCACTTTCGGCCACCTATGCCCTGGCTTTTATATTGCGTCAAAATAAGGGCATCCATGATTTTGACGCCCTGGCAGCAGATATGATCGCAAACTACGGCGGCATCAGCAGTTTGCAGCTCGCCCCAGATGGCGTAGTGACCCAAATATACCCCCTGGAGGGAAATGAAGCCGCGATAGGCCACGATCTGCTCAATGACCCCAACCGGAGAACGGAAGCCCTGGAGACAATTAGTTCAAAAGAGCTGACCCTTGCGGGGCCTTTTGAACTGGTTCAAGGCGGAGTGGCCGTCATTGGCCGGTATCCAGTCTTTTTGCCCGATGAGGAGACCGGCGAGGAGCGTTTTTGGGGGTTTACGATTGTGCTGATCGGTTTGCCTGAATTGCTGGAGGCCACCAATTTGAACCAACTCAGTGGGCATGGATTTGAGTACGAACTCTCACGCCAGGATCCCGATACGGGAGAACGAGTCATTTTCGATCAGTCATCGGATGGGGTTCTCCGAAATTCAATTTCCTATGATATAGAAGTGCCCAATGGCCGATGGGCATTATCTATCGCCCCCCAAAACGGGTGGATATCGCCATTCTTTCTCAGCATGGAATTGTTTCTCATCCTCTTTGTCAGCGCCATGGTTGCCTTCATCGCAAACCAGAATATCAGGCATACGGAAGAAATATCCAAATCCAACGAGTTGTTGACGACTGAAATTGATGAGCGCAAACGAGCGGAGGCGGCGCTTAAAATATCGAATGACGAGTTAGAGCATCGGGTTGAGGAGCGGACGGCGGAATTATCAATTTTAATTGCCCAGTTAGAGGAGCAGATCTCCGAACGCAAGGAGGCGGAGAATGAAATCCAAAAACTCAACCTGGCGTTGGAGCAGCGGGTGGATGAACGAACCAAAGAATTGCAGCGGGTGATCAATCTGATGGCCGGGCGCGAGGTGCGCATGGCGGAACTGAAAGAAGCCATCCGCCAACTGCGCGCCCAACTGGGGGAGGCGGGCTTGGATCCGGTGGCCGGGGATCCGTTGGGGGTGGAAGACCTCGATTAGGGACTGGAAGGGTGAATGCGCTGATTATGCCTACTGATAACGAGAAAACCAAAGCCCAACTGATAGATGAATTGGCGGATATGCGCCGCCGGGTGGCAGAGATGGAGGCGGGAAGACTGGCAGCCTATCAGCCTCCGGCCGCGTTGGAAGAGGCGGAGGAACTCGAGCCACACGTTGAGTTCCAGGGGCGGGAGGTGTCTTGCCGGGCGGTGGGGATATTCTTCCAGCAGCTTAAGGTGAAGGGATTGGAACCGGAAGCCTTGACCGAGGGTGTCAATTACTCCCTCGATCACCTGAAGGACAAAAACGAGCGGATAGATTGGGCCAGCTACCTCGCTTTGATGGAAAATGTGAGCCGGATATGGACGGATGAGGAATTGGTGGGGATCGGGGAGATTTTGATCCATACTCGGTGGCTGAGACCTTTTGCAATCATTTCAAGGTTTTTCTTCTCGGTCAACGACATCTACCGTTGGACCACCCAACCGGGAAGCGGCCCAGGGAATATCATGTTTTCCTGTTTGCGCAGTTCGGTTCGGGAGGCAGGCCCTCAATTGCTGGAATTGACCATCAGAATGCTATCCGATTACGCGCCTTGCCGCGAATTCTTCTACGTCACTCTGGGAAATTTATCGGTCATGCCGGAGCTTTTGGGATTGGAGAAGGCGGAGATAGACATGGAGCGGTTTGAGAACGGCGCCCGGTTCTTGATACAAGCGCCGGAGGGGGGCGGGACGTTGGCCCGGATGCGCAAGGCTGTCTCCTGGCCTTTCACCGCCCGGGCCGCGGCCAAGGAATTACGGGAGGCGCATGAACTCCTCCAGAAGCGTTATCAGGAATTGGAAGCAGAGGTCAGCGAGCGCCAAAGGGCGGAGGAACAAATCCGCGTCCAGGCGAATCTGTTAGATAATGTGTCCGACGCGGTCATTTCTACCGATATGGATTTTAATATTTTGAGTTGGAACTGGGCCGCTGAAAAACTGTATGGATGGAAAGCTGATGAGGCCATAGGCCAACCCTTTCAACAATTTCTCAACCAAGAGTATATTGACGACTCTCGGGATGTTGTTATTGGAAATTTGCTGGAAAAGGGGGCTTACGAGGGAGAGGTATTGCAATCTCGCAAAGATGGAACCTCGCTCAACGTGTTGGGATCGGTGACTTTACTTCGCGATAGCGAAGGGAATCCGGTGGGGGTGGTGGGGGTGAACAGGGACATCACGCTGCGTAAACAGGCCGCCGAAGCGCTGCGGGAGAGCGAGGAGAATTACCGGCAGTTGGTGGAACACTCATTGGCGGGGATCTACATTGTTCAGGAACACATTGTCACGTTCTGCAACCAGCAATATGCCAATATATTCGGTTATGAAAGCGCGGAGGAGTTGATAGGGAAGAACACGAGAGAATTGATCGCCCCGGAGAGTTGGGAAACAGTGGATACGGAGGTAGAGGCCAGAGCATCAGGTTTAAAAGAAAGCAGCCAGTATGGGTTCAAGGGCGTAAAAAAAGACGGGACGATTTTCGACATTGAGGTGTGGGGGACTCAGATCGAGTACCGGGGGAAATCGGCTATTCAGGGGACTCTGGTGGATGTCACAGAGCGCAAGCGGGCGGAGGATGAAATCCGCAAGCTCAACGATGAACTGGAACAGCGCGTGACGGCTCGCACGGCGGAACTCAAGGAGCGGGTTGGCGAAGTCGAACTGCTCAACCGGGCTATGGCCAATGTCCTGGAAGACCAGCAGGCTGCCAACCGCAGATTGGAAGATATGACCCAGAAATTGCAGGAGTTAAACAAGGAATTGGAGGCTTTCTCTTACTCAGTTTCGCACGACCTGCGGGCGCCCTTGCGGGCGTTGGAAGGTTTTTCGAGCATTTTGGTGGAGCAATATGGGTCCAACTTTGATGAGGAGGGAGGGCATTATTTGCAGCGGATATTGGGGAATACCCGCTATATGGGGGAGTTGATAGATGGGTTGTTGGCGCTTTCTCGATTGAGCCGGCAGGAGCTAAACCGGCAAGTGGTGCAGCCGACAGAGATTGTCGAGCAAGTCTTGGAAGGCCTGGGGGAGGAGGGCCGGGAGGTCAAGGTCACGCTTGGGGACTTGCCCGAATGCCGGGCTGACCCGACCCTGCTGCGGCAGGTTTTCGCCAATCTGCTGGCCAATGCTTACAAGTTCACCCAACTGAAGGAGGATGCTCATATCGAGGTGGGGGTGGAGGAGATCAAAGGCGAGCAGATTTATTTTGTGAAGGATAATGGGGTGGGATTTAATATGGCCTATGCGGATAAGCTGTTTGAGGTTTTCCAGCGGCTGCATGGGATGGAGGAGTATGAGGGCACGGGGGTGGGGCTGGCGATCGTTTTGCGCATTGTCCGCCGCCACGGGGGCCGGGTTTGGGCGGACGCGGAGATTGGCCGGGGGGC
>CBDUUP010000297.1:0-5881 GCA_965370435.1 uncultured Anaerolineales bacterium
CTGGGATCTTTGGGAATTGACGTGGTCGGTTACAAAATCTAGTTTTTTACCCGACAGATATGGGTGTTTTGATTGACTTGCACCCACATATTGGTATAGAACATTTGTAAACCACGTCAATTCCCAGAGAACCACATTCTGATCGTTACACCTACGACGACTTGCACCGCATGTTAAGGGGTATTTTATCAAATGACTTGCTCGGTTTCCTTATTGGGTGCGTTTATAAATCCCACCGAGGGACAAATAGCGGTTCATGATTATTCACCCTATGGAATACTACGCCTACGACGCCTAGGGACACCATATTAGTATACATAGATTTTTGGAAAGCTATCTGCTGAAGTACTTCACATGAAAGTAAGCCCCCCGATCACAATTTGGCCTAATCAGATGAATAAAAAATCAGTTATATCGGTGAAATGCGGAACTCAAATATTGTAATATGTAAATAGTATGTAATCAAAAAATATTATTCACCAAACTATATAGGAGTATAGCAAAATGACGCAAAATACAGATGTGAAAAAGAGTGTGAAGAAAATCTACCTGATATACCTAACACCCAGCACCCAGCGTTTCTTGTATGGCATTGCTCTTTTGGTATTGGCCGGGTTTGCCATTAAATTAGAGATTTTCAACCCCGAGGTTTGGGGTTTTCTGGGCACCGCGCTTGGTCTTATGTATTTGCGCAGTAAATGACTAAATATTTTAAAAGTAATGAAACTGGCGCTATTGGTGTGGAGTGGTGTCCGCGCATGTACATTTTACCTAAGAATATGGATATTTTGTGCCACTGGTGCCACAAATTGTCTTTTTTATGGTTTCAGCAGCAAAATGATATGATTCCCCATTCCAAGGAAAACGCGTTTGTAGGCCAAACGGTTACATCTTGGAGTGTTTTGGAAAACAACTAAGTATGATTTTTCTTGAAGGTTAGTATTAATTCCTAATGAAAAAATTTGCCCCGGTATTGAAATCGGTCATATCTCCTACCCCTGAAGGTTTATATGGAAGGCTTTAACAGATTCTTTATCGGAATCCTGGACTGTCTATTGTTAAGTGCAAAGTAAAATCAAGGGAGAAATATCCTAGGGCGGAGTGTATCTCATCAACGTGAATATCACCGACATCACCGATGAATCAGATAATTGAGGAAATACGATAAGTGCATCTGTTGCACATCCATTTCCTATTACCCCAACTTCTCCTCTATTCGCCGACCTTTACGCCCCCAGATACGATCAGCGAAGTTATGTGTAAATGAAACCTCCCGCAGGCTAAGAACCTGCGGGAGGTTGGTTTGAGATAATCAGGGGCGATGCTTATCGAACGGCTTGCTCGGTTTCTTTATCGAAGATGTGCATGTTGTCCATGTTGAAGACCAGGTTCAGGTCTGCGTCCACGGTGTATTTCGAGCGGGGGTCCACCCGGGCGACGAAGCTGTGGTCGCCAGCCTGGACAAATACGAAGATCTCATTGCCCATCAACTCCATCACGTCCACCTTGCCTTTCACCGGGCTGGCGGTGATGCTGGGGGGCGCGAAGTCGGGGTTGTGGATGTCTTCGGGGCGAATGCCAAAGATCACCGGTTTTCCAGTGTGGGACTTGTAGGCCGCGGCGCGGCCGGCGGGGACTTCGACCTGGAAAGCGCCGCAGTCCACCATTAACTTGCCGCCCTCATCCTTCAATGTGGCCTCGAAAAAGTTCATGGACGGCGAACCGATGAAACCGGCCACGAAGAGGTTATTGGGGTGGTCGTAGAGGTTCTGGGGGGTGTCTACCTGCTGCAATAGGCCCAGGTCCATCACCGCAATGCGGGTGGCCATGGTCATGGCCTCCACCTGGTCGTGGGTGACGTAGATGAAGGTGGTGGCGAGGCGTTTGTGGAGCTTGCTGATCTCGGCCCGGGTCTGCACCCGGAGCTTGGCGTCCAGGTTGGAGAGAGGTTCGTCCAGCAGGAAGACCTTGGGTTCACGCACAATGGCGCGCCCCAGAGCCACTCGCTGGCGCTGCCCGCCGGAGAGTTGGCGGGGTTTGCGTTCCAGCAGGTCTAGGATGCCCAGGATCTCGGCGGCGTCCTCCACCCGGCGCTTGATCTCCGCCTTGTCCATCTTACGGAGTTTAAGGCCAAATGCCATATTGTTGAACACTGACATGTGCGGGTAGAGGGCGTAGGATTGGAACACCATCGCGATGTCCCGGTCTTTAGGGGCAATATCATTGACGATATTGTCGCCGATCATGATCTGGCCCTCGGTGATGTCTTCCAGTCCGGCGAGAAGCCGGAGGGCGGTGGTCTTTCCGCAGCCGGAAGGACCGACCAACACAAGAAACTCTTTATCCTCCACTTGAATATCCATATTGTTAACGGCAATTACATCCCCAAACTTCTTGGTCACTTTTTCATAAGTTACGCTGGCCATGGCCTTTTACTCCTTTTTCGAATGTATAGTGCTTTGATTATATACTGATTTTGGGGGAAAGGGGGGGAGAGAAAGAGGGAAACAGGTATACAGGGAGACACGTAAACAGGGAAACACGTATACAGGGAAACACGTATACAGGGAAACACGTATACAGGTAAACAAGGAACAAGGTGACAAGGCAACAAGGTGACAAGGTGACAAGGGAAAACGTAAGCGAGGGGATTGAAATTGCGGATTGCATTCAGGAACTTGCCCACTTGCATACTTGCCCACTTGCAACCTGCCCACTTGCTTCTTGCCCACTTGCAACCTGCCCACTTGCTTCTTGCCCACTTGCACACCCAGAAGATTGACTCAATCTCATATCTATTATAGACTCATGCGTATCAATTTCCTCATACGGAGTCGTATATGCGCTTTGGAATTATTTCCACCCAGATGGACACGTTGATCCCTCCCGGCTTATCCACCGAGGCGGTGATGGCGAACATCGCCGGGTATGAACTCACCCATGTGGTGAAGGATTTGTGCGGCCGGGGGTTCAATCCTATCGAGGTGAGCGCCGATATGGCTCTCTTCCTGCCGCACGCTTTCCATGCTGAGGCTATTGAGAAGTTGGCCGCGCTCAAGGAAGAGACCGGGACGCCTTACACCGTCCACCTGCCGCTCTGGTCGGCGGAGGTTTCGACGCCGCTGGTCCCCGTGCGGGACGGGGCGGTGCAGGCGGTGGTGGATGCATTTGAGCTGACCCTTCCCCTGGAGCCGGAGATGTACGTCCTGCACGCCACCGGCGCGCTGGCGGCCGAATTTTACCGGATGAAGGTCCATGAACTGGCCAAGGCCTTCACCCTGAACGAATTCCAGAACCAGGCTCGCCACAGCCTGGAGACCATCCTCGCCAAAACCGGGATCCCCAGCCGCAAACTCGCCATCGAGACAGTCGAGTTCCCTTTCGAGATGACCCTTTCTCTGGCGGAGGAGCTGGACCTCTCGATCTGTTTCGACACCGGGCACGTGCTGGCGGGGTTCTCTGGAGCGCCGGATTTCTTCGAGGCTCTGGAGGCTTGCCTGCCGCGTTTGGGCGAGGTGCATCTGCATGACAGTCCCTGGCGCAGCCCGGATCAAGAACCCGGCTACCATCTAGACCACAAACCCCTGGGCCAGGGCGACCTGGACCTGGGCCGCTTCCTGGATAGACTGGTGGAGGCGGGCTACGAGGGGCCGGTGGTTTTTGAGCTGACCGTGGAGGAGGCGTTGGAGTCTTTGGAGGCGATCCGGGAGGTTAGGCCAGGGATGTTGGGGTGAGGTATTATAGGTCGATGGTTATGGTTAAATTCACGCGACGACCCTCACCCCGCTCGCTGCGCTCGCGCCCCTCTCCCTGGAAGGGAGAGGGGCAGAAAGTCCGTAGGACTTTCGGGGTGAGGGTAAACGCGCGGGCGCTAAAACATATCGTACATGCAAAAACACCTCGGAGATAGCAACCCATGAAACGCGTACTGCGCTGGTATGACTACATCACCCTGAATATCTATTGGCTGGGGATCAATCTCTCTTCCGGTATTATCACGCCGCTGCTGCTGCCTTATTTGGTGGCCTTGTTCGTCCCGGCGGAGGTGAAGAACACCTCGCTGGCGAACGTGCGGGTGGTGGGGCTGGCGGTGGCGATGATGGCCCAGCCGGTGGCGGGGATGTTGAGCGACCGGAGCGACCTGCGCTGGGGAAAACGCCGCCCGTACATCTTCACCGGGGCGGTCTTGAGCATCATGTTCTTATTCATCATCGGCGCGTCTCCAAATTTCCCCCATCGCACCGCCTATCTGGTCCTGATGGCCGGGATCGTCCTGCTCCAGGTTTCGTCCAACATCGGACACGGCGCGCTGCAAGGATTGATCCCTGATATGGTGGCGGAGGACCAGCGGGGCGGCGCTTCGGGGGCCAAGGCCGTCTTTGAATTGCTGCCCGTTATCCTGATCGTCGTCCTCGGGGTTGGCGGCTGGGTTGACGATGGCAAGGTCTGGTTGACGGTCGGCCTCATCATGGTTGGATTCCTGGCGACCATGCTCGTCACCATTTTCTTCATCCAGGAAACTCCCTTGAAGGAGAAACCCGCCGGCAGCCTGCGCGAGCCGATCTTGCGGGTGGTTCTCCTGACCGTTATTTTCGTCGGCGTGACCCAGACGGCCACCTGGCTGGTCAAGGCCAGCGCAGCGTGGCTCAACAATCAAGAGGTATCGCTGGCTGTTCAGGTCATCGTGGTGGGTCTGGCGGGGCTGCTGGGGATGGCGGGATCGATTTTCCTGGGCGTTTACTTCGGGGCCAGGGTGGGCATCGGACGGGAGGCTGGACAACAAAGCTCCTTCATCTGGTGGGTGGTCAACCGGATCCTCTTTCTGGCCGCGGTGGGGTCCATTCAGGGGTTCGCCCGGTTCTTCCTGGAGGACGTAATCAAGGTGGATGATCCCGGCATGATGACGACCATCCTCTTGGGCGTGGTGGCGGTGTTCCTGCTCATCACTGCCATCATCGGCGGCTATCTGGCCGACCGGATCGGGCGAAAGCGGCTGGTGGGGCTTGCGGGGATCGTGGCGGCGGTGGGGACGCTGCTCTTACTCTTCTCCCAGAGCGTGGCGATGGTGCTGGTCGCGGGGTGCATCATCGGGGCGGGGGCGGGGACTTTCATGGCGACCAACTGGGCGCTGGGCACCGACCTGGTCCCGCCGGAGCAAGCCGGGCGCTACCTGGGCATCTCCAACCTGGCGGGGGCTGGGGCGGGGATCGTGGGGGCCGGTATCGGCGGGCCGATGGCGGATTTTGTCAATGGCTTGCAGCCGGGGCTGGGGTATCTGGTTATTATTGGGATCTATGCGGGGTTGTTCTTGTTGTCTACCTTGACGTTGACGAGGGTGAAGGTAATTAGTGATTAGGTGATTAGTGATTAGTATTACAGCGCAAGGTTCAGGAATTAGGCATGAAAATGATGTCCGGATCCACTACAATCATTCAAAACTCATACAGAAATCAGCAAATATCACTACTCAAAAGGGCATTTGTACTCATTTTTGAACGGTTAATCGCGACATTGCGCTGTAATATTAGGTTACACTGGAGGTTGGTATGACGAATGTACGTTGGGGATTGTTGTCTACGGCGAATATCAATAAGGCGTTGATCCCGGCTATCCGGGCATCACGGCAGGGGGAGTTGGTGGCTGTAGCCAGCCGGAGCGAGGAGAAGGCCGTCGCTTACGCCGCCAAGTGGGAGATCCCGCAGGCGTTTGGGGGGTATCAGGCGATGCTGGATTCGGGCGCGATTGAGGCGGTCTACATCAGCCTGCCCAACCACCTGCACGCCGAGTGGAGCATCAAGTCGATGCAGGCGGGTGTGCACGTGCTGTGCGAGAAACCCTTCGCCCTCTCGGTGGAGGAGGTGGACCAGATGATCGCCTCCAG
>CBDUUP010000298.1:0-5774 GCA_965370435.1 uncultured Anaerolineales bacterium
CCCCCCGCCTTTGCCTTCGTGCCCAGCGACATCTTGACCGGGCTGATCGCCAATCTTTTCATTGCGATGATCCTGCTCTTCATATCCAGCCTCAGTATTAATCGCGCCTTTGACGACCTGCGCTACACTGAATACCAAACCCTGGAAGCCAACCGCGAACTGCTCGAAATGCAAACCGAACTTGAAACCCGCATCGCAGAACGCACCCAAGCCCTGGAACGCCGGGCCTCCCAACTACAGGCCGCCGCCGAAGTCGGCAGAGCCGCCGCCCAAATTTATAACTTAGACGAACTGCTCTCCCGGATCACCCACCTCATCAGCGAGAACTTCGGTTTCTACCAGGTGGGCATCTTCATGCTCGACGAAAGAAACGAATACGCCGTGCTGCGAGCCGCCAACAGCGAAGGCGGCCTGCGCATGCTCACCCGGGGCCACCGCCTGCAAGTCGGCCAGCAAGGGCTGGTCGGGTTCGCCACCAGCGCCGGACAGGCCCGCATCGCCCTGGACGTAGGCGCAGACGCCGTCCACTTCAACACCCCCGAACTCCCCAACACCCGCTCAGAAATGGCCCTGCCCCTGGTGGCTGGCGGCCGCATCCTGGGCGCGCTGGACGTACAGAGCGTCGAAGAATCAGCCTTCAGCCCGGAAGACATCGAAACCCTCCAAGTGCTGGCCGATCAAGTCGCTATGGCGATCTCCAACGCTCGATTCTTCCAGGAAACCCAGGAACGTCTGGCCGCAGAACGCCGAGCCTACGGCGAAATAAGCCAGGCCGCCTGGCAGGCCATCTTGCATACCGGCTCTCGCCAGGGATACATCTGCGACGCCCAGGGCGACGTAAAGCCCACCGACGAGCGTTGGGGGGCTGAGATGATCCAGGCCGGTCGAGAAGGCGGCATGGTGAAAGCTGACGGCGGTCAAACCATCGCCATCCCGGTCCGGGTGCGCAACGTGGTCGCCGGAGTAGTTCGCTTCCACAAATCCCCCCACGCCGGAAACTGGAACCCGGACGAGATCAGCATGATGGAAAGCCTCACCGACCAAATGGCCCTGGCCCTGGAAAACGCCCGCCTCTACGAAACCTCCCAACGCCGCGCCCTGCGAGAGCAAGTCACCGGCACAGTCGTCACCCGCATGCGCGAAACCCTGAACGTGGACACCATACTGCGCACCGCGGTCCAAGAATTCAGCCAGGCCCTGGGCGCGCCCGAAGTCGTCATCCGCCTGAATGAACAAAACGCCCCAACCCCGGTCCCAGACGGCCAACCCGGCCAGCCGGAGGAGAAATAAGGAACCCCTATGCTCGACCAAATAAGGAAACTCTTCTCTCCGCCAGTTTTTGAAAATGAGGAGCAATCTCGCGTAGCCGATTTGCTCAACACCATCCTGTGGGGCATCATGGCCGCCATGCTCGTCCTCTTTATCTTCACTGTGCTGTTCGATTTCACCGCTGCGCGGACCGAAAACCTCTACATCATCGTGGGGATGGGCCTCTTCGCCCTCGCCGTCCTCTTCCTCAGCCGGAGAGGCTATACCAACGTAGCCAGCATCGTCCTGGTCGTCGGAGGTCTGGCCCTAAACTCTCTTGCGGTCTTGGCCATAGGCAGCATCCGAGACGCCATCACCAGCCTCTTCGGCGTCCTCATCATCATCGCCAGTTTGCTCATCGGCGGCCGGGCCGTCATCCTCGCCTTCTTGTACAGCGCCGCTTTCACCCTGATGATGGTCACTCTCGAAGCCAATAACCCGGCCAATTTCAACGCCGCCACCGCCTCCAATCAATGGGGCGCATACCTGGTCATATTCGGCATGACCGCCATGCTGCTGCGCCGAACCTACCAAGGCACTATGGAAGCCCTGGCGCGAGCACGCTCCAACGAGAATGAACTAGCCGCCAGCAACCTCAAACTGCAATCCGCCCGTGAAAACCTGGTCGAGCGCATCGCCGAGCGCACCTCCGAACTGGAACGCCGCGCCCGCTACCTCGAAGCTGCCGCCGCCATCGGCCAAGAAGCCACCTCCCAATTGAACCCCCAGGTCCTGCTGGACGAAGTCGTGGTCTTGATCGCCGAATTGTTCAATTTCTACAACGTGAGCCTTTACTTGCTCGACGACACCCGGAATTGGCTGACCCTCCAAGCCGCCTCCAGCTATGGCGGACGGCGCATGATGGCCGAGGGGAAACCCCTGTCCATTGACACGCCGGGGCCGCTCGGTTTTGTCGTTCGCATAGGAGAAGGGCGCATCTCTCAATCCACCGAACTCACCCCTATCATCTTCGACTACCCCGAACTTCCCGATACCCGCTCCGAAATCTCCCTGCCCCTGCGAGCGCGCGGACAGACCATAGGCGTCTTAAACATCCAAGACTCCCGCGGCCAGACCTTCCTAGAAGAAGACATCTCCGTTCTGCAAACCCTATCCGACCAGGTCGCCCTGGCCATCGACAACGCCCAACTCTACCAACAGGCCCAAGAGACCGCGGCCGAAGCCCGCCAGGCTATGGGCGACGTGGGCCGTCAGGCCCTTTCCCAACCCGGCCTGGGCGAATCATCAGCCGTCTACCGTCTGAGCGAATCCGAAGACCCCCTCCCGACTGGAGCGGTCTATTCCATCCCCATCAACGTGCGAGGACAATCCTACGGCGCCCTGGATATCCATAAAGATCCATCCCAAACCGAATGGACCGAGGACGAGATCGAACTCCTCAAAACCCTCACCGGCCAACTCAGCATCGCCCTGGAAAGCGCCCAATTATTCCAAGAATCCCAACGCCGTGCCGTCAGCGAGCAATATGTCAGCGCCATCACCGCCAATATCCGGGAAACCCTGGATATAGAAACCATCCTAAAAACCGCCACCCAAGAAGTACGCCAAACCCTAGACCTGCCCCAGGTCTACGTCCGCCTGCTGCCCAAACCCCAGACCCTGGCCAGTGAAAACGGCCATACCGGTGAGGACACCGGATCGTAAGGAACGCCCTATGACCCTCCCCAACAACCAGCCTCCTGCCTCCGACCGTTCGACCCGGAATGCCGTCCGCTTGAGCCTCCTCATCATCCCTCTGCCGGCCGTCATCCTGGTTTTGATTGTTACCTCGCTGGCGCGTTCCCCAGCCTGGCAATTGTACCTGTTGGCCGTCATCGCCCTGTCCCTCATCGGGTTCTTAACAGCCAGCATCATGGCCGCCCGGAGAGGCAACACTCGCTTGAGCGGCTGGTTGATTTTGGCGGCCATCTCCCTGGGAGGTTTGATCGCCTCCTTAACCATCACCGGCGCCGGCGCGCTGGTCAGCATCATCATCATCCTCATCGCCTTTATCGCCTCCACCTTCATCCTGCCCAGAAGCGACCTCCGGCGAGCTATCGCTTTCAGCATCCTAGCCGCCGCCCTATCGGGAGCGACCACAATCGCCCCCCTCGCCACCCAGTTGACCATCCCCGCTTTAAGCGACAATCTTCCCTACCTCTTGGGTTTCGCCGTTCTGGTCTTCAGTCTGGCGATCATCTCCCAATTCAGCAGCTACCCCCTCACCATCAAGCTAACCGTCGGATTCCTGACCGTCACCCTGCTCTCCCTGGTCATCCTCGCTTCGGTGAACAACCTCATCTCCCGAACCTCATTGACCCAAGCAGCCAACGAATCCTTGCTCGCGGCTGCCGAAGATGTCGCCAACAGCCTGGATGATTTCTTCAATCGCACCGTCTTGATCTTAAGCTCCGAAGCCCAATTACCCGCCCTGGTCAATTTCTTGAACCTAACGGAAGAAGAACGCCTGCAAAACCCGCTGACGGTTGAAGTCATCCAAACCTTGAACGTCCTCACCGCCAAAGACGCCATTAACGTTTCTTCCTACGCCCTGTTGGGCTTGGATGGCTTTTCCATCTACGACACCCAGAGCATCTACATCGGCCAAGACGAATCGGGAATGGAGTATTTCCTCAAGGCCATCGCAGACCCGCTCCGCACCCATGTTTCCCCGGTCATTATTGATCCCATATCTAACGTCCCCTCCATATACTTCAGCCGGGCAGTCCAAAACCCGGCCCACGAGGTCATCGGCGTGCTTCGGGTGCGCTACAATGCCGCCGTCCTCCAGCGCATTGTAGAAGAAGACTCCGGCCTGGCCGGGCGAGACTCCTTCGCAGTCCTCTTTGACGAAAATCACCTCCACCTGGCCCACGCTATCCAACCCGAAACCCTGCTCGCCGGGGTCATGCCCTTCGATTCCGATACCATAAGCCGCCTAATTGCCAATAACCGCCTCCCCCAGGATTTTCGAACTACCGGTTCCGTCACCCTGGAAACCGGTGAACAACTCCAAATCCTGAATCCTGTACTCCCCGAATTGGAAGCCGCCCTCAACGACGCCCTCGCCAACCCCATCTTCGAAGTGGAAGACATCGCCACCGGCGAACGGATCAACCAGGCCGCGGCGGTGCAAACCGAAACCCAGCCCTGGACTGTCGTCTACTTCCAACCCCAAGATGTATTCCTCGCCGCGGTCCAGTTCCAAACCCGCGCCACCGTCCTGCTCTCCCTGGTTATCGCCGGAGCTGCCATCCTGGCCGCAGTCTGGATCAGCAACCTCCTCACCGCCCCCATCATCCGCTTGACCGACGTGGCCGAGAAGGTTACCGCCGGAGACCTTGAAATCTTAGCCCAGGTCGAAACCGAAGATGAAATTGGCGCTCTGGCATCCACCTTCAACGCCATGACTATCCAAATCCGAGACCTGATCGGCAGCCTTGAAGAGCGCATCGCCAACCGCACCCGAGACCTGGAACGCCGCGCCCAATACCTGGAAGCCGCCGCCGAAGTCGGCAAAGCAGCCGCCCAGATCCACGACCTGCGCCAACTGCTCCCCCAGGTCACCCACCAGATCAGCCAACGCTTTGGTTTTTATCACGCCGGCATCTTCCTGCTCGACGATGCCGGTGAATACGCAGTGCTGAAAGCCGCCAACAGCGACGGCGGCTGGCGCATGTTGAACCGCGGCCACCGCCTGCGGGTTGGCTCAGAGGGTATCGTCGGCTACGTCACCGGCACCGGAAAGCCCCGCATCGCCCGCAACGTAGGCGAAGACGCCGCCCACTTCAACACCCCCGAACTGCCTCAGACCCGCTCCGAAATGGCCCTGGCCCTCCACGCCGGCGGCCGGTTGCTGGGCGCTTTGGACGTCCAAAGCGTCGAACTGGACGCCTTCAGCGAAGAAGACGTAGCGGTTCTCGGCGTTCTGGCCGATGAAGTCGCCATGGCCATCAACAACGCCCAATTATTTGAAGAAGTTCAAGCCAGCCTGGAAGCCGAACGCCGAGCCTACGGCGAACTCAGCCGTGAAGCCTGGGCCACCGCCCTCCACGCCCAGACCAACCTCAACTTCCGCAGCGACCAGCACGGAACCATCCCCACCGACGAGCATTGGCGTCCTGCCGCCCGTAGAGCCATAAAACAAGGCCAAAGCGTCCTGGGCGGCGAAACCGGAAACAACCATCGCTTCCATCTAGCCGTCCCCATCAAGGTTCGAGAGACCGTATTGGGCGTAATTGACACCTACAAACCCGCCGAAGCTGGAGAGTGGACCCGAGGCGAAATTGAACTTCTAGAAAGTGTGGCCGAGCAATTAGGGCTGGCCCTGGAAAACGCCCGGCTCTTCGACGAAACCCAAAGAATAGCCCGCCACGAACGTATCGTATCCGACGTTTCCAGCCAGGTCTGGTCCTCCTCCGATATCGAAACCATCCTCCGCACCACCGTGCAAGAGTTGGGACGCG
>CBDUUP010000299.1:0-5773 GCA_965370435.1 uncultured Anaerolineales bacterium
CGAGGTGGCGTTATTGGCGTCAAAAGTGAAGATCACCGGCGAGGGGGCCTCATCAACAGCGCCCTCAAACGCGCCCATGTCGCAAAGGCCATCTACTGGCCGGGCAACTCCCCGCTGGTCGGCGGCCTCACAGGCATCTCCGCTGCTGCCTGGCGCTGCTGAATTTCCAGCATTGACAACCGGACTGCCTAGGATTGGCGCGTGGGTGAAGGTGGGACCGCCGTTGTCCTGCAAGGGGCCCAGCTCGGAACCCAGGGCAGCATAGCGAGTGCCGAACAGATCGCCCGTGGTGGGAGTGAAACCACAATTGTTGTTGTTCCCCAGGAGGTTGTGGCCCCGGCTGGTAAAAATACCAGAGCAATCTGGGTTGTACCACTGAGAATCGGGACCTGGATCATAAGCTTCATTTGCGGCCAAAATACTGTTGCGGATTACGACACCATTTGGGGGGGTGTTTTCACTATAAATGCCGCCCCCTTCTGAAGCCCAGTTGCCAAAGATGGTGACGTTGAAAAGATCAAGATTGCCGGAATTGTATATGGCTCCGCCTTTTCCGCCACTAGCGGCATTACCGCTGAGGGTGGTGTTGATCAGGGAAAGAGAATTGCCAGACCATATTCCAGCGCCGCTGGGGCCAATCGCAAAGGAGAAGTTTCCGCTGATCGTGCTGTTGATGATAGCCATGGGTTTATCATCACTATAGTTAAAGATGCCTCCACCGCGATTTGCGGTATTGTTGCTTATGGTGGTGGTATTTATATTGAGCGTATTGTTAGTATAAATCCCTCCGCCATCCTGAGATGAGCCAGTACCTGTGGCGTTTTCCGAGATGGTTGTATTCTCGGTGTTCAAAATTCCGAGATTGTAGATTCCGCCGCCTTTACCGGTACTGGCGGTATTTCCTTGAATAAGGCAGTTTTCCAAAGTTGCGGTAGAACCAGCCGCAATGGAGATTCCGCCCCCATTAACAGCATATCCGTCTATCACAGAGATATATACCAAATACACTTCAGCGTCCGTGTTGACGGTTACACCTCGGCGAGCGCCCTCCCCGTCTATTACAGTGGCGCCGCTTCGGGTGGTGAAAGTAACATCCCAGCCGCCAACTAATATAACGCTTTTATTAAGGAGAACAACTTCAGCGCCAGCGCTGGTGTAAGCGCCCTCGGCAACAACAATGACATTGCCAGGTGAGAATCCAGGCTTGCTGAGCGCTCCCGCGATCGTAGCGCAAGGTGTGCCTGGGGCCTGGCAGTCGTTGCTGTCACTCCCGGTGGGGGCCAGCGCAACGTACCATCCACTATTGGTTAGCTCAAAGACCGCCGGACCAGCTACGCCGGAAACCGTCGCATTTACAACATAGCTTCCTTGCGTTCCGTTGGCGGTGAAGTCAGACGAAGTGGCAATCCCATATTGGTTTGTTGTTGCTGTGGTGGTGTTGGTGGCGCTATCCGCGAAGTCGCCGCTGGCGCCGCTTGCCGGAGCGGTAAAAGTGACTACAATGCCATGTGCAGGATTGCCATTGGCATCTACCACCAGGATTTGAAGAGGATCCAAAAATGTGTTTAGGGGCGCTGTATTTTGGGGCGTGCCGGAATATATGCTGATGGTATCTGGGGAACCAGGGATGGTATATTCGTAAGCGCCAATGTCGCACACGCCTGAACGGGCCATTCCTCGTTGGTCGGTTGTAAGGGGCGCTCCACTGTGGTCTGTACACCCGGAAGGATTTCCATTATCTTTCGCTGGGCTGTTGGCCGGCAGCGGGTAATAGGGTGGATTCCCGAGGATAGGGCCTAACAATGGATCGGTGAAGGTTTGATCTCCAGCGCCGGGGGTAATGGTGCAATCTGATAAATTCTTAATGATATTGTAGCCTGTTGTGGACATGGAACCGTAGCAATCTGGGCCGTATTTTGCGGAATTTCCGGCCAGGATACTATTTTGGGATGTCACGTTACTGGAACCACTGGTAGGATCAAGGTAAATCCCACCCCCCTTTTTATCAGCGTAGTTATTTGTAATGGTGGCATTATTTAATCTCAATGTCCCGCCAAACACGATTCCGCCGCCTTCTTGATTGGCTGTGTTTCCACTAATGGTGCTGTTATTGATGTTGATCACGCTGCCGCCATCACCATAAATTCCTCCCCCTTGATCATAGCCGAAGTTATTGATGACCGAGCTGTTGAATAAAGTTAAAGTATTACTGTGGATGGAAATACCACCACCATCGTCGCCATTCCAATCTCCGCCTATATTGTTTTCGATGACACTGTTATTTATCAAAACCGGACCAGTACTATATATTCCCCCACCCAAAAACAAAGTGATATTATCACCAATCGTGCAATTATTCAGAGTGAGGACGCCACTGTTATAAATTCCGCCGCCAAGATTGGGGACCGAGTTGTTGTGAACCGTTGTGTTATTCAGGGTCAGGGCGCCAGCGTTGTAGATCCCCGCGCCTTTATTGGAACTGCCGTTGGTGATTATAAATTGGTCGATTGTAACCGTAATGCTGGCGGCCACATTGACTCCCTGGCGCGTATCCTGGCCGTCAATCGTTGAGGAGCTGTTTTGGGTCGAAAAGGTTGCATCCCACCCCCCGGAAAGGGTGACGCTTTCGTCGATTAGGACTACTTCGGTTCCACTTCCTGTATAC
Source organism: uncultured Anaerolineales bacterium (assembly GCA_965370435.1). Taxonomy (GTDB): domain Bacteria; phylum Chloroflexota; class Anaerolineae; order Anaerolineales; family UBA11579; genus CBDUUP01. Next base: position 2,666 of record CBDUUP010000299.1, read on the forward strand.
GTTCCTGCGGCCACGCGAATGGTGTCTCCAGAAGCAGGAGGTTTAGCTAGGACGCCGTTGATGCTGGCGCATGGTGTGATCGTGGTTTGGCAATCGTTAACATCACTACCGGCTGGGGCTACGTACCAGATCGCGCCGATTACAAGCGCCATGAACCCCGAGTACATGGGATCTTCCGCCTGATGGGAGTCCATCTGATTGAAGTTCAAGCTAATGCCGCCGGTATGGGCGTTGATCAATACCAATTCGTTGATAGGATGTTCTTTGGCTCGCACTTCTATGCGCCAGATCAATTCCGCCCGGCGGCCGCTGGGACGCAGTAAACGGGCGTCGTAGACCCATAGTTCCGGGTAGCTGGCGGTGAGGCCATCCGCATCGATTCCATATTGCTTGGCGATGATCTGTACAGCGCTCTCACGCGCCTCTTCAAGGGATATGGAGGCTTGAATATCGAGGTCCAGGTCGGGGGAGATTTCACCGCTGATGGAAAGCAATTCGCCGCGGCTGGTCATATTGACGATCAATTCCCCCGCCAACACAGGGATGCCCTGGTAAACCTGCTGGTAGCGCGCCGAAACTCGGCTGCTGACAGGGTTATGGATACTCATCAAGGTTAGTTCTTGGCTGGGGTTGTTTATGCCAAACTCCGGCCCGTAAACGTCCAATATTGCCAGGGCGCGCTGGGAGGGAGTCATGTCGGGGCCCATAGCTCTTGGTACGGCCAGCGGCTCTTGGGGGTCGGCGCCCAAGAAGCGAAGTTTCCCGGTTTGGTCGTGGGTCGCCCTGCGTACACCGGCGGCCTCATTATCCAAGCCCGACTGAAAAAGGTCTAGACTCGCGCCGGCTGCAAATGCAGCCAGCCCATTTGAAGTTCCCAGAGACAGGATCAATAAAATATTGGTGATTTTGAACAAGAGTTTCTTCATGGATGCCTCCTTGATGGCCGCGTGAATGTTTCAGCTTCGGTATCTCGTTCAATACTCAATAGCCCCACACCCCTTTCGGGGATACCTTATTCAATTATTTCTTGTATTAGATACAAGTCAAGTTACATTTGTTCCTTATTTTGAGAGCAAATGTCCTATTATGTATAAACAAATGTTTGGTATTATATCATCAGAAATGAACTACCGATAGCATATTTCCGCCCTGCTTACTCCACCCCCTCCTTTTCCGCCTTTACGATGGCCAGAGAAGCCAGACGAGCCACCAGGAGCAAAACATCCTGGTCTAGTTCGTTGAACTCCCGCTCTTGTTCCGAATTGACCACCTCAATAGCGCCCAGCACGCGGTCCCCATCCAACAAAGGGACGCAGATGAGTGAATGGGTCTTGAACCCCGTCACCTTGTCCACCTGGGGGGTGAAGGCCGGGTTGCGGAGCACGTTGGGGACCAGTTGAGGGCGGTGGGTCTTCACCGTGTAGCCGACCACGCCTGTGCCAGGCGGCAAGCGGTAACTGAGCAGATTCTCACGCGAGACCCCGATAACGTCCACGAACACCAATTCACCGCTGTCCTCATCCAGCAGCAGCAGGGAGCCGTTCCTCGAATCCACCGCATCCAAAGCCCGGGTTAAAATCCGGTTTATCAAGGCCAAAACGTCGGTATCGGCGGTGATTTGATCCAAACTCAGTTGAAGTTCGTTCAAGGCGCGAATGGTTTGTTGTAAGCGGTTCACGTAGTCGCGCAGCTGGGTATTTTCGCTTTTCAGGCGGAAAATCTCTTGCTGCATCGCCCTCACCGGATTAGTTTCAGAACTGATCGAAGACATAGCTCACTCCTTCAACGCTAATTATACAGGGTTTTTCCCGCTTGCGCATCTGATTCCAGGTATTTTAGGATATTTGTACCAATAGCGCATGTCCAAAACCCCTCCAGAATCAGCCAGTTCAAATTGGGCAGGCTTCTGGTTTGCGGGTATAATCCCAATCTGGTCTGGCTTGCACCGGCGTTGAACGGGAGCAAGAGCGTAAAATCAGACCCAACTTTGTAAAAGATAGCCTCTTATGCCTATTCCGCCCAATTCCTTACGCCTGACCTGGCTGGCGTTCCTGAGCCTGGCGCTGGCTGCTTGCAGCGCTCCGGTCAACACGCCCCCGCCTCCTCCCATTCCTACCTTGGCCTCCTTTACGGCGGTCCCCACCCCCTCCCTCCCCCCGACCTTTACGCCCATCCCCCTGGCGGCAACCGTCAACGGAGAGGCTATCACCAGGGCTGCATTTCAAGCCAATCTAGAACGCTTTCTAGAAGCGCAGGCTCAGGTTGGCACGCTTCTGGCAACAGAAGAAGCATCCCGCCTGGTTCTGGACGACATGATTGACCAATTGCTGTTGGCCCAGAGCGCCAGCAAAGCGGGTTTTACGGTGGATGAAGCTCTGATTGACGAGCGGATCACTGGGTTAGTTAACGCGCTCGGCAGCCAACAAGCCTTGTTGGATTGGCAGGCCCAACACGGCTACACCGAGCAAAGTTTCCGCGCCGAACTGTCCATCGCCATTGCAGCAGCCTGGATGCGCGACCAGATCATATACGCAGCGCCAGAGACCGCCGAACAATGGCATGCGATTCAAATTTTGCTATATAATTCAGAAGAGGCCCAAAGTGTGCTGGCGCAGCTCCAGGCTGGAGCCGATTTTGAAACCCTGGCCGCCAACTACGACCCCGTGGGCGGCGGCGACCTGGGCTGGTTTCCCCAGGGTTACCTGGTTGAACCCGCCCTGGAAGAAGCCGTTTTTCGCTTGCAGCCTGGCCAATTCAGCGATATTATTGAATCTCGGCTGGGTTTTCACATCCTGTATTTGGTTGAGCGTGATCCCCAGCGCCTGCTGGCCCCTGACGCCCGTCTGGTGTTACAAGACCAGGCCTTGCAAGATTGGCTGGAAGACCGTTATGCCCAGAGCGAAATTGTCATCTTTTTGCCCTGAACACGCCCAATAAAATCTTTTTTGAATTTCGGGAAGTAATATTATGGACGCATTTGATTATTCTGACGAAGCCCCCCCCAAACCAGGCCGCAATATCGGCGAAATAGTTTGGAATATCCTCACCGTGCTGGTGTTGGTCGTTGCGCTCTGTGTAGGGTCTTATTTGGGAATGATTTTCCTCAAT
>CBDUUP010000300.1:0-5754 GCA_965370435.1 uncultured Anaerolineales bacterium
TTCCAGGGAGAGGGTCGCGCGGGTGCTTATTGTTCATAAATTTGACCACCATTGATTTAACATTTCACCACTAACTAAAGTTATATGCGTTTTTTTTGCCCATTTCTTAGCATTGTCTGAAAAATCACTTGACGTTACAAAGTAGGCTTCCGATGCGTCTGTTCCGGTTAATGCACCAGCAAATTCCCTTATCATCTTTGGAGTGATTTTATTTTTATAGCGTTTTACTTGCACAATACCTTTTACTGATCCACGCTTGAGTAAAATATCAACTCCATCGTCTCCTGATCCTCCTACGATACTAACCGAATATCCTTTTTTCATAAATACTGAAGCGACAAACTTTTCAAATTCTTTAGGTGTCATTGTATGAAATGGCTTATATTTGATTTTCTCACCAGGTAATCGTGGTTTTACAGGATCCGAGAAGCCATTATATAGATATTCGTTTTTTATGTTCCTGTAATAACAATCATTACATAAGAACAACCAATTGCTTGGATTAGTACCAATATCATTTAGATCATAGCGCTTTGGGAGAATTTCTGACCGATAAATTGGTTTGCAATGTTTACTACCACAGCGGAAACAACTATATTTTCCGTAATACAAATATAATGCCATCACCGCAACGTAGATTCGCGCATGTAATTTTATGGGCTTACATTCATCGTTTGAACACAATTCCTTATGATGTTCACTGTGCAACAACATGAAAACACAGTCATTCCATGTCCACTGAGATGCTGTTTTCAAATAAAGAGATCGCAACCGCATTCCCGATTCTGGGTCTAAAATTCTTTTCTCTGTTAATTCTTGTTGATTTCTTCGAAATGCTATCTGGGTGCTACTTTCCTCGATATTCTTTTTGTACTTATTTCCCCATTTTTTATTTTGATTCGATTTATATCTCCAATAAAGGATAACACCGATTATTACGAGATCTATAAGAAAAACGGTTGATACATCCATAAACATTTCTTTCTTGTTAGTTGCTCAATAGAATGCTGAACAACATAATTTAGTTTAAACCATTCCGAATTATTATACAACCGAATTTCGAATTTCTCCTGATTGAGTGTGGTTGTGATTATTGCACAAAACGTTACTTACCCCAAAATGCTCGTTATCTTGTTGTTCATCCTCCTCAATTAGCCGAGGCCATTGCATGTAAGGTTGGGCAGCAAATCCAAAATAGATCAAGTTAATCGTGTAAGTAGTGCATGCAACACTTATTTGGTGAACGAAATATTACTTTCTCCATCTACAACAAACGGCCGAGGCTGGATAAAGGCATCTCGACCCATCTTTATCCAATCGCCCTGAATGCTTATTGGATGAATTGACTCTAGACCGGAATAATCAATAATTACTATTTCAACATTTTCTAGGGCCCATAATTTTTCGATGTCATCAAACTCTAATACAAAGTATGCACTGCCACTTAGGACGCCACCAGGTTGGAGAACATCGAGAGACCCTAATTCTGTTCTTATATTGTCCCAATTCATTAGCACAAGTTTATCTATTCCCTTATTTACAATTATTGCATTGACATCTTTTTTTGCTGATGAAGGAACAATACCTGTTTGCAACACAAATGAAATTGACGAAAACGTTTCACCATCTAAGTCATACCTAAAAATAATATCCTTTACTGTATATGGCTGATCAGATACATTAATGATTTTTAATGAGTAAAAGGCTATTCCTATATTTCCAGTTTTTTTGTTATTTTTATTTAAGAAGCGAGCAAAAAATGTGTTTTTGGTATTGAAATCAAGAATGTGACGGGGTTTAGTTTTCTCTTTGATTTTTATGGCGAGTAGTATAACGCTAATCACTCCTCCGGGAATAGCGAAGAACTTTCCTACATATTCTATTGTTTTCACTGAAAGGATTAGCAAACCGTTGGTCTCATCCAACCAACCAGGAAAAATTTTCAGGCTGTATGCAATAATCCCCCCGACAATGACTAGGTATAGAACTAGTAACAAGATAAAGGTGTTTATGAATAATTTGAGTAACTTAGACATTCTATCCCCCTTCACGGGGAAAATCTAGTTGGTGTTCTGCACTCAGTATAGCAAGAATTGACGGGCGGGGCAAGCGGCTTTTGTCATGGGGGCGAGTGAGGCGATTTATGACCCTCACCCTCCCCCCAATCTGCTATAATTCCCCCATGACCGACTCCTCCCCCACCCCCACCTTGAACTGCACCCAGTGCGGCGGCGTCCTCCACCCCGACCAGGGTCAGCTATTCCTCACCTGCCCCTTCTGCAATTCCACCGTCTTCCTGGACAAATCGCGGGTCGTCTTCCACTGGTACTTGACCCCCACGGTGGACGAAAGCGAGGCCAGTTCCAACCTGGCCCGCTGGATGGCCGGCAACGACACCGTCAAAGACCTGGACAAGAAATCCACTCTCTCCGGCCACACCTTCGAATACTTCCCCATGTGGTACTTCAAACGCCGTAATCCCAAGGGCCAGGAAGAGATCATCCTCCAGCCCGCCGCCGCCACCTCCGTCAGCGAGGTGCGCCGCATCAACCTCCCCGCCGGAGACCTCCAAAGCTACGACCCCAACCTCGACTCCCAATCCCGCCCGCCCACCGTCCCCCTCGACTCCGCTCTGGGCTGGCTGGCCGAGCAAAACATCCCCGCCGACCAGATCATCGAAAGCGCCCTGGTCCATCTCCCCGTCAACACCTTCAAATACACCTTCCAGAACCGTTCCTACACCGCCCTGGTCGAGGCCGCCACCGGCGGCGTCTTCGCCAACATCTTCCCCGCCAAAGCCGAAGCCCCCTATATGATGGCCGGAGGCGCAGCCGCCCTGGTCTTCCTCTGCCTGGCGACCTTCCCGTTGATGGGCGGCGCGTTCGGCGGGGGTGGTTTCATTACAGGCCTGCTGGTCTGCTCTGGATTAGGGGTCCCCGCCGCCATCGGCCTCTTCGCCCTGGCGATCTGGGTGGCGGCAAAGGTGTGACATGACCGATAAAGACACCCTCACCGGCTTGAACTGCCCCAACTGCTCCGGCATGGTCCCCATCCCCGAGGGCCAGGCCGTCGTCGAATGTCCCTACTGCGACCTGCGCTCCCTGGTGAAAGGCGAGCGCGGCCTCCGCCGCTACCAGATCCCCCGCCGGGTAAGCCGGGAGAAAGCCCTCCAGGCCATGCGCAAATTCCTCTCCGGCAACATGGCCATCGCCCGCAACGCCTCCCGCCAGGCCACATTGCAGGAGAGCTTTGTCGCCTATCTTCCCTTCTGGACCACCTGGGCCAAAGTGATGGGCTGGGTCTTCGGGCAGGAGAGCGTCGGCAGCGGCGACGACCAGCGTTACGAACCCCGCGAAGTCAAGATCGCCGAGGATATGGTCTGGAACGCCGCCGCCTGCGACGTGGGCGAGTTCGGCGTGGAGAAGGTCCCGCTGGAGGGCAAGCAGCTAGAACCTTACGATTATGACGACCTCCACGCCAGCGGGATGGTCTTCGAACCCATCGGCTCCCAGACCGAGGCCCGCGATTCGGCCCGCGCCGATTTCGTTAACCGGGTGAATAAGATGGCCGACCTGGACCGGGTCGCCCAGGTCTTCGTCCGCAACTTCCGCGAGCGCATGGGCCTGGTCTATTATCCCCTCTGGGTCATCCGCTACCTCTACCGGGGCCGATCCTTCCAGGTGGTGGTGGACGCCAACACCGGACAGACCCTCTACGGCAAAGCCCCTGGCAACACCCTCTACCGGGCCGCCGTCCTGGTGGGCGGGATGGCGCTGGGCTCCCTCCTCGCCGTGGACGGCAGCGCCCTGGCCCTCTACGGCGTTTTCCAGATGGACGACGGCGATGGCGTCCTGGCCTTGCTGGGGGCCGCAGGTGTCGCGCTGGTCGCCGGGTTCGGCATGATGGCCGCCGCTTACCGGGCCTTCCGCTACGGCGAGCAATTTGAATATCGCGCCCACCAAAAGAAAAAGCGCCGCTTCCGCCGCCGCAAGGAAGGCGGAGTGTTGCGGGCTAGAGAGAAATGAGCATGACTACCCCCATTGAACTCATCCCCCTTCGATGCACCCAATGCGAGACCCCCGTCCCCGCCCAGCTTGACGAGGTCGCCTGGGTATGCCAGCAATGCGGCCAGGGCCTCCTCCTCCACCAGGAGACCGGCCTGGAGCCGCACGAGATATTCTTCGCCGCCACTCTCAAGCCGAATCAAGCCGGCAAGCCCTATTGGGTGGGGGAAGGCCGGGTGCAGGTGCAGCGGGAAGCCTACGGTACATTTGGAAAAAAGACCGGCGAGGCCCAGAAGTTCTGGGGAAAGCCCCGGCTATTCTTCATCCCCGCTTTCGACGCCCCCCTGGACGACCTCCTCAACGTGGGGACCGGCCTCCTCCGCAACCCGCCTCCGCTGGAACGCGGCCCTGCCGCCCGTTTCCTCCCCGCTACCCTGGCCTCGGAGGATGTCGGCGCCCTGGCCGAGTTCATCGTCATGGCCATCGAAGCCGAACGCCGTGACAAGGTCAAGACCGTCAACCTCTCCCTCAAATTAACCGGCCTGGAACTCTGGATATTACCTTACCCCATCCCGTAGGGGCGCAGCGTTGCTGCGCCCACGGATTGTGACCCACTACAACAGGAGGCGCCATGAAATCAAAAATTCGTTCGCTCATACTGATAGTGTTCTTGGTGTTCGCCGTAAACGCATGCACGCTCTCCTTGTTGGATACCGATGGCGCTTCCCCAACCCAGACGCCCACCCTTGAAACCGTGGTGGAGGGCGACTGGTACACTCTCTACTTCACCGACCCAAACAGCCCCAACGCCGAATCCTACCGGGGCGGCCCCGACGCCCATCTTGCCGCCGCCATTGACGCCGCCCGCGCCAGCGTGGACATCGCCATCTACGACCTCAACCTGTGGAGCATCCGGGACGCCTTGCTGAACGCCCACAGGCGCGGGGTGGCGGTCCGCATGGTGGTGGAGAGCGACAACCTGGACGAGCCGGAGGTCTTCGATCTGGGAGAGGCTGGGATTGACATCTTGGGGGACCGGCGGGAGGCTTTGATGCACAACAAGTTCGTCGTCATTGACCAGGCCGAGGTGTGGACCGGCTCGATGAACTTCACCGTCAATGGGGCCTATAAGAATAATAACAACCTGATCCAAATTCGCTCCTCCCGGCTGGCCCAGAACTACACCGTCGAGTTTGAGGAGATGTTTGTGGGCGACCATTTTGGCGTCACCTCTCCCAGCGACACCCCTCATCCCACGCTGACGCTGGATGGTACTCGCATTGAGACGTATTTCTCGCCGGAGGACGGGGTGGCGGAGCGTTATGTCGGCCTCATCGGGGCGGCTGAGGCGAGTGTGTATTTCATGGCGTTCTCCTTCACTTCCGACGACATCGCACTGGCGATGCTTGGGGCTTACAGCAGGGGGCTGAACGTCACCGGCGTCTTCGAGCAGAGCCAGTATTATGCCAACATTGGCACGGAGTTTGACCACCTGCTGGATTCAGGGCTGGGCGTTCGGTTGGATGGGAACGGCAGGGCTATGCACCATAAGGTTATTATCATTGATGAGAAGATTGTGATGCTCGGCTCGTATAATTTCAGCGCCAGCGCTGAAGATCGGAATGACGAGAACGTTCTTATTATCCACAACGCTGATATTGCGGCCGAATTTTTGTTGGAGTTTGCACGGGTTTATAACGAGGCTCAGCCATAGAAACGGGTTGAAGGTTGGGAGGTTGGATGTTGAAGG
>CBDUUP010000301.1:0-5728 GCA_965370435.1 uncultured Anaerolineales bacterium
CCCTTGATGTTGCGCACCTTGACTGCTTCCGGTTGGCTGTAGATGAGGATTGTCTCGCCGTCCCAGGAGAACCAGACCGGATTGGGTTGGGGCGTCCCGGAGGGGGAAACGGTGGTGAGCCAGATCACCGTTTCTTCTTGCAAGCGTTTCAAGGCTCTGGCGCCGAATTCGGTTGTAGGATCGATCATTGTGTGAGACTCCTTGGGTGTGATTTTCTATGTCATTGTAACCGAAGACTTGGGAGGGAGTGCGGGGATTTACCCTCACTCCAAAGGAATCGTGACCTCATCCATCACCTCTCCATCCAGGGCGATGGCTTGCAGTTCGATCCGGTCGGCGTAGATCTCCAGAATGACGAAATGGTTCCGGCGGGCGAAGAACTGGCTCTCCTCCCGCTGCTGGACGAGATTGTAGAGAATGGAACATCCTCCGCCGGAAACCAGGTAGGTGATGCCCTCCACCGAAAGTCGCTCGTAAGTATGGTCGTGGCCGGAGAACACCACCGGCACGTTGGCCTGGGCGAAAAGTTCCTCCCAGGCTTGTCGCACCACCAGGCCTTCGGAGGCGTGCTCGGAGCTTGAGTAGGGCGGCACGTGGAATACCGGGATGGTATAACTGAAACGGTCATCCGCCAGCCGCTCTGCCACCCAGGCATTCTGTTCCTCCCGCCCCTCTTCCCCAAAGAAGGTCTGGGTGTCCAGCAGCAAGAACTGGAACTCCCCGTAGGCGACGGCATACCACTGGTTCTGTCCCTGGAAGTCAGAGGCCTCAAAGCCGGGGGATGGGAAGGGAGGGAAGGCGTAATAATAGAATGGCGCATCCTGCCAAAGGGCTGCCCAGTTATGGTCGTGGTTGCCGACCACCGTATAGACGGGCATTTCGTGGAGCAAGGGGGCAAAGGTAGCGTAGTATTTCAACCCAAAGGCCTCAAACGGCGTGGAATTTTGCTCCATGAGATAGACCACATCGCCGGTGTGCAGGACGAAGTCGAGGTCATAGGCGGCCATCCCCACGGTCAATGCAAGGGTGACTGGCTCTCCCAGGCCTGAGTCCCCGATCACGCCGACTCGCAGGGGCAGCTGGCCGGATGGGGTGTGGAAACTGACCGCCCCCCATTCCCCCCCCATGAAGTGCGGTTCCTTGTAGCGTCCGGCTCCGGCGGATAGCTCGACCTGGGCTTGATAGTCGGTCCCTGGTAGCAGCCCTTCCAGGGTGATCTGGTGGCGGGTTTGGTCTGCTGAGAAGGGGATGGTTGTCTGCTGATCCTCCTCACCGAAGGACCAATAACGCAATCTGCCTTCGGAGGGGGTGTCCAATTCAAAGAATAGGGTGGCGGAGGTCTCGGCGGTGTGTTGGATGGTCAACGGCAGGTTGTAACCCACACTGGAGAGAGGTTCGGCGGTGACGGGAATTGTCCGAGTGGGGGACGGCGAAGGTGTATAGGTTTCCGGTGGGGATGGGGATAGCGCAGCAGTTCGGGTAGGGGAGAGGGTCTCGGTTAGTGCCGGGGGCGGGGTTGGCGTCGCGGTCGATGGCGGCGAGGCGCAGGCCGCCGAGAAGAGGAGGGCAATCACAATGGTGTTCTGAAGAAGCTGGGGTGTAAAGATGGATTTGGGCATTGCGGCGCCTTTTGGTGCCTAAGAAATCGAATTTACCGTGCTGAATAGTATGATACATTATAGGAACCGTCAAGCTTTATCAATAGCGTCTTCATCCCTGTTGAGATTCTCCTTCGACATATTTTCCACTACTCGATTAGGTTGACGAGTGATTTGCATAAGCGCAAGGATTCTGGGGTGGTATCCATGATAGAATCGCTATCAGCCTAGGGTAACGTTGTGCAAAACACTGGGAACACCTAGGGCACAATAATTAACAGGTTTACTGTGAATCCAAATAATAATTCTTCATTCCAAACCGGTGAGTGGATACTCAGTGAGCGAGTAGAACTTCTGGCTTATACTGCCGCGCGGATATTGATCTTGTATCTATTGGGGGCGATTGGGGCTTTCTTGTCGTTTCTCTGGCTGGATCAAGCCTGGGAGAAGTACGTCATCTTTGCCTACCTCCTGATTAGCTTCCCCTTTCTTCTCTACATCAGGCGAACCTGTCTCAGCGCTGAAAAATCTTTCCAGGGGAGCGTGATATTGGTGACCTACGTCTCGATTTTGCCCATTATGGTCTTGGTCTTGATAAACGATATGATCATCACCTATGCCTTTTTAGGTTTGCCGTTGATCCTAATGGCGAGCAGCCTGATCACGCTTCGGGCAGGGAGGATCTACGCATTCGTATATTTCTTGGTGGGTCTGGCGGTCGGCATTTTGGATCTTCTCGATTTCTACGAGCCTTCCTTCACGGTGAATGAACTTTCGGAAGAGATCGTTGTCATTTCCATATATATCTTTGCCGTGTACTTGGGGATTCAGATCGTCCACCGCAGCTTGGGAGGCATGAGCAAGGCGTTGGGAATCCTGTCTTCCGAGATCGCCGAACGGATCAAGCTCCAAGCCCAACTGGAAGAATTGGCTGCTATTGACCCGCTGACCGGCGCACTTAATCGACGCCATTTCTTCGACCTTGCCTCCCAGTCCCTGGCCCAAGCTCAGGAAAACGAGACCCCGGTATCCTTACTAATGATTGATATTGACAATTACAAGCAGTTCAACGACCAGTTCGGACACCCCTTTGGCGACCGGGTCTTGGTCGCTTTCACCGAACGGATACACCAGCACATCCGCAAGCAGGATTCTCTGGGCCGCTATGGCGGGGACGAATTCGTCATCACCTTGCCGGAAACCGGCGCCGTGGAGGCTGAAAAGGCGGCCGGCCGCATCCTCTACAGCTTTGTAGATTCACCCCTGAGGATCGAGAGGGAGGAAGTCACCCTCAGCTTAAGCGTGGGAATCGCCAGCAGTGAACGCTCTGGCAGCTTCGTCATCGAGGAGTTGCTGGCCCAGGCGGACAATGCCCTGTACGCTGCCAAAGAGAGGGGATCTGGACAGGTGGTCGTATGGGATGACCATCTGAATTAATCCTAACCATCTTCGAGAAGCTAATTCTTGGAATTTGATTCTGTGGCCGTGGCTGCGCTAGAATAAATCAACTTCATATATTCTAGATACCCGAGGACTCCTCGGGTATCATCTTTTATTGGGGAGACACATGAAATGATTCCTCCGCTATAATAATATCTAAATTCTTTCAACAATCTCACAAAGAGTTCAGTCATGATGCAAACGATTTCTTCGAGAACGCAGGGGGACTTTGCCGCCTTGTTGGGCATTCTTTTCTTGTTTTTCTTTCAATTGATCTCCGATTTTGTGGAGGCCATCTACGTGTTCGGACTGTTGGGCACCAGCATTCCCGCCGAGATTGTCACGGTGTTGTTCTTCTTGTCGCCCATTGTCTTATTAGGGTTCAGAAAGAGGCCTTCGAGAGGTTTTCTACTCCTGATGGGAGGGTTAGTCCTTTTCTGCACGGTGGTCGAATCCCTGCTGGACACTCGGGGCAAGATGATTGCCTCCGGGATCGGGGTGGCCGCCTTCCTGATCTTCCTCCCCGCACTCTTCGCGACTCGCTCAGAGAGGAATAAGTTTGGCGCAATAGAGTTGGGCGCCGGGTTGATGTTCGGTCTGGCGGGTTTTATCTTTATCCGAACTTATAGTGAAGATATTGTCTTTCTAAATTTATTATCCCTTGTATTCAATTTGATTTTTTCTTTACTCGCTGGCATATTGACTTGGAGGATAATTGGAGGCAAAGATGACGAATCATTCGAAGATGAGAATGTACCTAAGGGGATCTCCACCGGCCGGGTGATTTTGCTCTGCCTAGGTATCGCAAGCGCTTTTTTGCTTTTGTATTTCGCCTTTGTTGCGCCCAATGTCATCGCCCGCTGGACTGGAGCGAATTATCTGGTTGTCCTCATCCTTTTGTGGAGCGCCATCTTGGTCACCGCTGGGTTCTGGTTCCGCCGCCAGCGTATCATGGTGGTGGCGTCTGCCCGGGCTTTGTGGTTTTGGAATGGGATTTTCGTCCTCTCGATGGTCTTGACCATCTTGCCCCATCAAGTTCGCTTCCCGGCAGCGCCGGAGGGCTACCCTCTATTAGCGCCGCAGATATCGTGGTTCCATTTCATCCCTCTTTATATTATGCTGCTCACCTTCCCGGTGATCCTGGTTGACTTTATCGTACTTACTCGTGAACTTATCCAGGCCCGGCCTTCCACCCGGCAGATGGGGGGCGGGTTCACCCTGGCTGGATTATATATGCTGGTGATGATCTTGGCCCACGTCTTCACCACCGTGTATGATTATATCCCCGTGGTAGGCCCTTTTTTCCGGGACAAGTTTTGGTTGGTGTATCTGGCGTTGGGTTTGGGATTGTCTCTTCCACTATGGCTAGTCCGTATTCCCGAAAAGTTATTTACCCGAACATACGCAGAGACACCCAGGCCAGCAAAGAAACAGTGGGAAATCTTAGTGGCCTTTGGATTATTGTCTGTCTTATCAATCCTGTTCAATGTTGGCATAGGTGCGTTGGGAAAAAACCAACAAGTGGATCAATCTCAAGAGGCCGCTACCTTACGTGTGCTGACCTACAATATCCAGCAGGGCTACAGTGAGGACGGGCGGTGGAACTTCGGGGGGCAGCTAGAACACATCCGAACCTTTGAGCCTGATATTATTGGTTTGCAGGAAAGCGACACCAACCGCATCGCCGGGGGCAACCTGGACGTGGTAGGCTACTTCGCCAGCCAATTGGACATGTATTCTTACTATAGCCCCTCCCCTGTGGTGGGAACCTTCGGCATCGCCTTGCTCTCCAAGTACCCTATCGAGAATCCCAAAACCTACTATATGTACAGCGAAGGGGAGCAGGTGGCCGCTATCGAAGCTCAAATTACGGTGGGGGGAAAGGTCTTCAATATCTTCGTCACCCACCTGGGCAACGGCGGGCCGATGATCCAGCAGGAGCAGTTTTTGGAGATCATCGAAGGGAAAGAGAATGTTATCGCCATGGGGGATTACAACTTCCGTCCCCCGTCAGACCAGTACACCTTGACGGTCGCCTCCCTTGAGGATGCCCATCTGTTGGCCGCTGACATAACAGAAGAGCCGGGCTTTGACCCCGAGGACCGGATAGACCACATCTTTGTCTCGCCGGGAATGACAGTTACAAAGGCCAGCTATCTGCTCAGCCCCGAATCCGACCATCCTGCCCTGTATGCCGATATCGAATGGTAGCAAGAGGGGTTTGTGTTCCCCTCTCAGGTCAACAGCTTTTAGGTCTAATGATCCCAGCCGGTGATCTTGAGCACCAGGCTTACCAGGTCATTGGGTACCATCAGGATCACGAAGAAGCTCTCCCGGGTATCTCCGGCCTCAATCTTGACCGATAAACCACCGCCGCAATAATCATCCGCCTGCATGCAGACGCCGATAAGGCTGGCATCCCCACCGTCCGAGCGCACGACTTCAAAAGACTTAGCGCCGAACCATCCTTCCTGGCTGGTCAAGTTGGTGACTTCCATCCCAACGCGCAGCAGGTAATTGTCGGCGGCGAATTCTGATTTGATAGAAAACCGGACGAAGAACTCATGGGCCAGGCCCACGCTGTCGCCAATATTTTCGCTGCCAAATACAATGGCTTCAATCTCATCGGTTCGCACAGTCACCGGATCCATCGCCCCGATGGGAATGAAAGCCTGGTCGGAGATCACCGG
>CBDUUP010000302.1:0-5723 GCA_965370435.1 uncultured Anaerolineales bacterium
ATATCCGGCACAATCAGATCAACCCACATCAGATTTTACGAGCATACCAGCTTCTACCTGATATTCCTAATCAACCTCACCATATTCGTGTCGGTTTAGACATAACATTAAAATCTGGTTTTTCTCTTCCAATTCCGTAATATTATGCTTCAACATTTGAATCTCTTCCCTAAAGAGCTGAATCTGATGATCTCCGCGCTCCTTGTTGCTTCCATAAATTCCCTCCATACGCTTCATGGATTCCTGGTCGCTCAATGCCGCTTCTTGAAGGGATTGCGTTGTATCGAAAATACCCTTCCCTAAATCTCTCTCGAATTTCTTGTCAGTCATTTTCTTCATCTCCGTTTTCTAGTTTTTGTGATTTTCCACTAATTGATCAGTGGCAAAAGACAATTCTCCAAAAGACATTTCTCTGAGTTCCTCGGATAAGTGAATAGTCTGTACTCGAGCATAAATCGTTATCAGGTAATTACTAGGCGCCGAAGGGGTAGAGGCGCAAAAAGGGCATCTCGAATACCTTAGTGGAGCGCTGGGCGCGTACCTGTAACTCAACGAATATTTGATTCCGAAGCAGCTGCACTCGGCATTTTCTCTTTCAGCAAACATTGGTCAACTCCTTCTGTACTTTGTTTATCGCTGACCATATTATATCTCAGGAATAAAAAATAAAAGATATATCATATCATTGACAAACCTGCATTTTACCCATATAATTATAGTGATTTTATTTACTCGATGATGTTGCATACAATATTTTTAATGTGAATACATCATGGAACAAGGAGACAAAAACCATGAATCTCAATAGTCAACTGAAAACATTTTCAGAGCGATTAGAGACTGCCCGCACCAACCACAAACCACCCCTTTCCAAGCGTGAACTTGCTGATAAAATTCATGTACAGCCCCAAACCGTTATTCATTGGACCAATGGGAAATCCTTTCCAAGAGCAGACCGTCTCCTCGCTTTGTCTCGATTTCTTGGGAAACCAATGGAGTGGTTTTTGGGAGAAAATATCAGTGGGCAAATTCGGTATCATGAAAGCGCGGGAATTAAATGGCGGGTTGTAAAACCAGAGTTCAGTGACCCTGAAAAACACAAAAAAACAGCGAAAGAGATTGAGAATGGAATTAGGTTATTCGAATTAATCGTCAAGGAGAAATGGGACTATCCTAAAATAAGAGCAACCAAAGAATTTGCTGGTTCTCAGGAGGTTGAGCTTAAACGTCTATTAACCGCATTACTGTCCTCGCGGATTATTGAAATTTTTCATGTTGATCGGAATAAAGAACTAGAAGATGATCTACAGAATATTCTTGGTATCGAGACCTTGCAGCATTGTATCGTGGCGAAGACAAATGGTTTACCATTCGGCAGCCTTATCAACGATACAGTCCGCCTTGAAGCGGTTGCCTTCTTAGCCGCAGATGAACCTATCGAAAAGCTTCGCCCAGGAAATAAAATTGGGTTAGGTGGAGGCACTACCATGTCTCGCTTTGTAGATTTGGTTCCTCCGTGGCCCACCCTATCGGGGATTACCTGGGTGCCCCTGTTGGCGACCAAAGGGACGCTTACATCCAACACCTATTCCTACTCCGAGAACAATGTGGTAGCTCGTCTACTGGCTAAACAGCCCGCAGTAGATGGGCTTATGCTGCCATTTTTAGTCTATAAAAATAGATACATGGCCAGGGAAGAAAAATCCGTTGCAAATAAAGATGAGAATGAAATCCTCACTCATGCCCACTGGGTATTAGAGCAATCTCGCAATGTCAATACTGCCTTCATATCCGTTGGCCACGATGAATTTGGCTTCCGTGAAACGGATTCATTTGAAGGTCACCAAGAGATTAAGGCTATCCTTGAACAGATGCCCAAAAAGACCAAAGATCGTTACGTAGGCACAATCCTTTTACGTTTCGTTGATGAGGTTGGTGAAGAAATTGGCTCTAAGGCTGACAAAGAAGCCCTTGACAGGCAAATGTATTCTATCGAATTGGATGAACTTAAAAACATTTCCGCAAGGGGCCTGGTATGGATTCTCGCCGCAAATCCTAAGAAAGCGACAATAATTAAGGCCGCCCTGACCGCCAAACGGGCCAATGGACTAATTATTGACTCTGCTGTTGCGGTAAACCTTTTGAAGCTCATCAAGAAAGACAACTAGCTTAATTTCCTCATCTATACTCGTTGTAAAAACCAAAGAAGAAAAAGGCCCCACTCAGCCCGGCCCCTCCAACTTTCAACCTGCAAACTTGCCACTTGCCTCCCTTTCATTCAGCATCCTTCCCCCTTCATCCTTCAAAAAAACCCTTGACAAATAAGAACAAATGTGCTATAATACCTCACACCGGGGAAACCCACACTCTCCCCACGCGCACCTTAAAACCCGCCCTCATCGCCCTCCACCCCAAATACGACGCGGCTAACGACAAAAAGACTACCGGCTAAGCGACTATCCAACCTACAACGCCCACAACATCCACAACACCCCCCTCCTCTCTACAAATCGCTCAAAAATCGCCAAAAAAAACATTTTCCAGGCCCTCACAACCTACAACCCCCACAACACCTACCACCCTCAAACCTTCCAACCGCCCCTCACGCCGAGGGCGCTGCGGGCGGCTGCTTCGCCTCTCCGCTGGCTTTCTTCCGGGGCGTGGCCGGTCTGGGCTTGGCGGCGGACTTCTTCTTCTTGGGGGCCGGGAGCAGCGCCGCCTCCAGCACCTCGTCAATGTGGGAGACCGGGATGATATTCAATTCGTTGCGGGCCTTGCGAGGCACGTCCACCAGGTCCTTCAGGTTCTTCTTGGGCAGGACGACGGTTTTGAGCGCAAGGCGATGGGCGGCCAACACCTTCTCCCGCACCCCGCCGACCGGCAGCACCCGCCCCCGCAGGGTGATCTCCCCGGTCATAGCCAGCCCCCCGCGCACCGGCCGCTCGGTGAAGGCCGAGATGATGGCGGTGGCGATGGTGATCCCGGCGCTGGGGCCGTCCTTGCGGATGGCGCCCTCCGGGACGTGGATGTGGACGTCGGTGCTGTCGAAGATCTCGCTTTTCAGCTTGAACTCCTTGGCCCTGGCCCGGAGATAAGACATGGCTGCCTGGGCCGACTCCTGCATCACGTCGCCCACCTGGCCGGTGATCTGCAGATTGCCCTTGCCCTCCATCAAGGCCACCTCGATGGGGGTGATCTCCCCGCCGCCCTCCGTCCAGGCCAGAGAGATGGCCAGGCCCACCGCGTCCTCCCGCTCGGCTTCCAGATCGAAGAACTGGGGCGGGCCGAGGAACTTCTCCACGGCGGCGAGGGTGATGCGGGTGGGGAAACGCTTTTCTTCGGCTTTCAGGCGGGCCACCTTGCGGCTCAGCCGCCCGATCTCCCGCTCCAGGTTGCGGACCCCGGCCTCGTAGGTGTAGGCCCGCATGATGTGCTGCAATGTGCCTTCGGAGAATTGTATCTCGTCCTTCTCCAGGCCGCTCTCTTCCAGTTGGCGGGCGATGAGGAAGCGCTTGGCAATCTCCATCTTCTCGATCTCAATATAGCCGGGGAACTCGATCACTTCCATACGATCCAGCAGCGCCCAGGGGATGCCGCTGCGGGAGTTGGCGGTGGTGATGAACATGACCCGGGAGAGGTCGTAGGGAATCTCCAGGTAGTGGTCGGAGAAGGCGTGGTTCTGCTCCGGGTCGAGGACCTCCAGGAGGGCGGAGGCGGGGTCGCCGCGGAAATCGGAGCTTAGCTTGTCAATCTCGTCCAACATGAAGAGGGGGTTGACCGACTCGGCCCGGCGCATGGTTTGGAGGATGCGGCCCGGCAGAGCGCCGATGTAGGTGCGGCGGTGGCCGCGAATCTCGGCCTCGTCACGGACGCCGCCCAGCGAAATGCGGACGAACTTGCGGTCCAGGGCTTCGGCTATCGAGCGGCCCAGGGAGGTCTTGCCGGTGCCGGGCGGGCCGATGAAGCAGAGGATGGGCTGGCGGGTGTTCTTGGGTTTCAGCTTGCGAACCGCGATGTATTCTAGGATGCGGTCTTTGGCCTTGGGCAAGCCATAATGGTATTGATCCAGCACCTCGGCGGCGTGGGTGACGTCCAGGTTATCCTGGGTGGTTTCGTTCCAGGGCAGGTCCAGGATCCAGTCCACGTAGGTGCGGATGATGCCCACTTCGGGGGACATGGGCGGCATTTGGTTGAGGCGGTCCACTTCTTTGATGGCCCGCTTCTGAGCTTCTTCGGGGAGTTCGGCTTCTTCCACTTTGGTACGCAGTTCGGCCAGTTCGCGGGTCCAGGGGTCGCCTTCGCCGAGTTCGCCCTGGATGACGCGCAACTGCTCGCGAAGATACATCTCCCGCTGGCCGCGGCTGACCTCGTTCTGGGCTTTGGCGTGGATCTCGTCTTCCAATTCCAGGACTTTCAACTCCTCGGCGAGCAGGTTACCCACTCGTTGGAGGCGGTCGAGGACATTGGAGACTTCCAGGAAGTGCTGGCGCACATCCATTGAGGGGGCCAGGGTGGTGACGATCATATCGGCCAGCCAGCCGGGGTCGTCAATGTTGAGGGCGAAGAGGTGGGCCTCCTCGGGGAGGCTGTGGTTGAGCTGGACGCAACGCTCGAATTGGCCGAGGACGGTACGGACGGTGGCGTCCAGTTCTGTGCCCTCCACGGCCACGTCTTCCATGATGCGGGCGCGGGCGTAGAGGAAGGGGGTCTCTTCGATGAATTCAACCACCTCCACCCGGCGGCGGCCCTGGATCAGGGCGGAGTTGGTTTCGTCGGGCATGTTGAGCAGTTGGCCCACGATCAGTTCCACCCCGACTTGATAGAGGTCGCCGGGTTTCGGCTCCTCTACGGTGGGGTCTATCTGGGTGAGGGCGATGACGGTCTGGTGGCTGGTGTGGGCGTCTTCAACGGCCATCAGGGAAATCTCGCGGCCGATGAAGAGGGGGGAGATCATCTGGGGGAAGATGACCATGTCGCGCAAAGGCAGCACCGGACATATTATGAATCCGTCTTCGTCTTCGGGGGTGCTGGGAATGTGGTAAAGCTCTTCGGTGCGCCGCTGGAGGGCGTAGGGGATAGCGTCGCTGTCTTCTTCAGGACGCCATTGGTTGTCGGACATTTTAGCTCCAAGATATTGGCATGGGTAATCTGAGGGAGAGTTTATCACATTTATGGGGCAAGTTGCAAGTTTGCATGTGTGCAAGTGGCAGGTGGCAAGTTTGCAAGTGGCAAGTTTGCAGGTTGCGGATTGTGGGTGGCAGGTTGCAGATTGCAGATTGCAGATTGCGGGTTGCAGGTTTGCAAGTTTGCATGTTGCAAGTTTGCAGGTGGCAGGTTGCAAGTGGCAGGTGATATGTTGGGGGTTGGGGGGGAGTAGGTGATTGGGTGATTGGGTCCTAAGCGACTGAAGTCGCATGACGACTAAAGTCGTGGACGTTTACGAAGTCGGCCTGCGCCGACTGGGTGATGGGAGAGGAGGCGAGGTTTCAGCCGGGAGGATTGGTTTAGGTGACCCGGCTAAAGCCTCGACTCCTTAGGATAACGGCGAATTGGTTGGCTGTTTTTGGGGGGGAGGCGGTGTTCACAGGGATTCCTCGTCGGGCGGTGAAGCTGCCCTCCTCGGAATGACAGTAATGAGGAGGCGAGGCTTCAGCCGGGAGGATTGGTTTAGGTGACCCGGCTAAAGCCTCGACTCCTTGGGATAACGGCGCATTGATTGGCTG
>CBDUUP010000303.1:0-5607 GCA_965370435.1 uncultured Anaerolineales bacterium
GCCCCCAAACAGCCGTATCCTCCGACTTGACCTCGATCTGATACTCCTCATCCGCATAGCGCAGCGCAAAATCGCCCGTATCCTCCGAGCGCCAACCGCTGTCCGCATCCGAAAACCCCTCCTCAATCACCGCCTCCCCCTCCAGAGCGATAGCCGCCTCCAGAACGACGGGGGTCGTCTGGGCGCTGGTGTCCAACTTCCCCTCCTCGATGAGATCCAAAGCCAGGTTGACAGGCCGCAAAGCGTTGATGAACCCGCCGAAGGGGATGCACATATCATTGAAATCTATCCGGCCGTCGCCGTTGGTATCCACCAAAACCCGGCAGTCCACCAGGGCGTCATCGCCGCCGCTGCCCAGTTGGGTAGGCACCGCGACCAGCTCCATATCCTTATTCAACGCCATACCGCCGCTGTTTCCGCCGGTGATAGCCCCCGAGGTCTTGATGAACCCGCGGTCGTGCCCGCTTTCCCGGGTGAACCCGCTCACCTCCCCCACGGTCAGCGTGATCGTATCCCCGCCGATGCCGGGATACCCCAGGATGTAGAGCGGATCGCCCAACTGCAAGTCATCCGAGTCGCCCAAGGGGACGAAGGGCAGGTTCAGGGTCTCTGGGTCTACGGGGTTGTCGTTCAGGTCGGTGATGATGCGGATCACAGCCAGGTCCAACGACCGGTTGGCTTCCACCAACTCGGCCATGTAGGTGCGCTCGGGCGGCGAGACAGGGTCGATGGTCAGCGAAATGCGCAGGGCGTCCACGTCGGCGAAAGGGTTTGACGTGACGACGTGGGCGTTGGTCAAGATCAGGCCGTCCGGGGAGATGATGGTGCCAGAGCCAGACCAGACCGGCTGCAACCGGCCGCCATAGTAGGTCATGGCGACGATCTCCACTACGGCTTGGTAAGGGAACTGCTCGGTCAAGAGTTCGTCCACCGGGGTGGGTTCGGGGGTGACTTGGGCCACTTCATCCGGGAGGGAGACCACCACCCGCACCTGGGTGCGCACCTGGATGATCTGCTCCCCATCGGTCACCGACACGCCCAACTGCCCGGAGAAATCGCCTTCGGTCAACGCCTGGAAGCTGAAGGCGACCGGCACACTGCCGCCGGGCAGCAATTCCAGGGCGAACTCGTAGGTGTTGGCGCCCTCGCTCTCGGCGCGGCCGCTATCCGCCGGGGCGACCTCGGTGAGGACGGCGACGGCCAGCAAGCTCTGGGGCAGGCTGATCTCGGTTACGGTGACAGTCTCCGGGCCGGTGTTGGTCAGGGTGACGATCACCTGGAACAGCTCACCCTGGGCCAGGGCGGGCGGGTTGACGTTCACGTCTACGGTGATGCCGCCGACTGGCGGCTCTTCTTCCACCACGGGGCGGGTGTTCCAGACTGCGTAGGCGCTTCCGGCGATGGCTAGTATCAGACAAACGGAAACGATCATCCACGGGGCGCAACCCAGCCAATTAATTTTTCGAGAAGGAACAGGGGTAGGTGTTGGAATCATGATGGTAACCTCAGGTGCAGGGATGGCGGTAACGGGGTAAGTATACCTTCTTATGAATGGAAATAGGGTGGATTTATACCCTATTTTCATGCCAGCCGGAAGGTGTCGTATTTCCTATCAGGTTGGAGCATATCTTTAAACACTGCTATATAATATATAAGTATAAAGTACTGACCGTTTGGTAAGCATGGAGGCGGCCTAAACAGGAAGGTTGAGCGGCTTCCGACACTTCCAAAACAGATATTAGGGTAGGCACTTGCATTAGCACAGTCCTTTTGTGAGGCCGCCAAATATTTTTTTTCGTCCATATTAACCAGATTTCCACAAGGAGTATATTAATTTTCGAATTCAAAAAGTAGAAAAATCAAATAGTCAAATAGGAGAAAGAAAATGAAAACACTAAAAATTGCCGCAGCTATTTCCATCTTTGCGATCATGTTGAGCGCCGCGGCATGGGAGCGATATTTCAAGACTTCATGCGTTATGATCTGACCGCCCAAGAAAACATAGGCCTGGGAAATGTTGCTCAAATAGAAAATATAGGGTATATTATTGATGCGGCTGCCCAAGCAGGTGTAAAGGAAACCATCGAGAAACTGCCGCAAAGCTACCAAACGGTATTGAGTCGCTGGCTGGCGGAGGGTGATACCGGCGTGGATCTCTCCGGTGGCGAGTGGCAAAAGGTTGCCCTGGCTCGTATGTTCATGCGGAAAGCCGATCTGCTCATCCTAGACGAACCTACCGCTGCCCTGGATGCCAAGGCAGAATATGACATCTATCGCCGCTTTGTTGACCTAATAGGTGGACTCACCGCCGTCCTCATCTCCCACCGTTTTAGCACTGTGCGCATGGCAGACCTCATTGCTGTGCTGGAAGAAGGAAGGCTTACCGAATTCGGCTCCCATACCCAACTTATGTCTCTCGAGGGAACCTACGCCAGGTTATATTCCATGCAAGCTGAAAGGTATTCATGACCAAGAACTGTGTATTCTTGAAAGGTTGCGATCCATGGTCCGTTTCATCCTAAAGCGATTGACGATCATACCATTAGCTATCTTGGTGGCTCATTTCATCGGGTTTACCTACGCGCACTTCACCGGACGGAGGGCGGTCCAAATGACCGGACAGCGGGTAGAACCGCTGCTCCCGGCCTATTCCGCCTACATGAAAGACGCTATGCAGCTTGAATTTGGTACCCTGGTAGAAGGGGAAGTGACGGTGGCAGGCGTGGTCTCAAAAGCTGCCGCGGCCAGTCTGGGATTGTTGGGGATTTCCTTCGCGCTCAGTATTGTTGTTGGGTTGTTCTTGGGTATATGGGCGGCGCACTATGATCCTCCTGGGATTTCGTGGTGGATGTCGCCTCTCTCTACTGTGGGCCTGGCGATGCCCAGTTTCTTTATTGGCAGCTTCCTCATTGCGGCCTCCATTATTTACCTCATCCAGGGAGGCCCGAACGCCAGGCTGCCGCTTCCCTTGCAAGGCTTTGGTTGGGATCAACACCTGATATTGCCCATGGTCGTGCTCATGGCCCGTCCTACGGTGCAGATCGCCCAGATAACGGCCAACTTGCTCTCGACGGAGTTTGGCAAACAATACGTCACCGCGGCTCGCAGCTTTGGGCATACCTGGGCCAACATCCGCCGCCGCCTGGCGATGCGCAACACCCTCACGCCTATCTTGCTCACCATCGCAGCCTCTTTTCGCCTGCTGATCGGCGACCTGATCATCGTGGAAATGTTATTCGCCTGGCCCGGCCTGGGACGGCTGTTTTATGTGGTGATGTTGGGAGGCCGGGGCCTGGCTTATAGGGCATATATTCCTGATTTCCTAAACCGCAGCCCACCGCTTGGAGCGGCCCTGATCGCCATTCTGGCTGCGCTTTTCTTGTTGGTTGACTTTGGGGTCGCGATTCTGATCCGTAGAGCAGACCCCCGCCTGCTGACCAGCCAAGATGAAATAAGGGCTTGAGAAGCAAAACCCCAATGTGAGTTTTGAGGAGTAACATGGAGGAACTACCATTATGAAGGCGAAAAACATCAATTGGGCCTTGCTCCTGGGTATGTTGATACTTTTTGTGATTGGACTGGTCGCCGTTTTCGGACAAGAAATGGCTCCCCAGGATCCACTAGAGCGAACTCGGGTCATACAGTCCGAGGAAGGTTGGGAAATTCCTCCCTACGCGCCCTCCACGCCGGGTTTTCCGCTAGGTTCGGATGATTTTGGCCGTGACATTCTCAGCCGCCTGCTCTGGGCGGTGCGTCCCACCATGGTCTTGGTGATTGTGGTGGCGGCAGTGCGGCTGGCGCTGGGAATCCTGATTGGGATCTTTTCCGGCTGGTTTGATAATGGGTTCAGCCGTCTGCTGGAGTTTATGATCGCCGCAGTCCTGGTGATCCCCAGCCTTATCGCCGCCCTGATCATCGTCTCCAACGCCAGCACCAGTCTGGAGGGAGTCTATTCTGAGCGCATGGGGATTTTTATTGTAGGGCTATCCATTATTGGATGGGCCGAAGCAGCCCAGATCGTCCGCGCCCAGATACGGACGACCAAGAGCCAGGAGTTCGTCGAAGCGGCGCGGGCGCTGGGGGCTTCTGGCGGGCAGATCCTGCGCCTGCACATCGCCAGACACATCATGCCCTTGGTCTGGATCCTGTTCGCCTTTGAAGTTGGCAGCGCCTTGATGGTGACCAGCGGGCTTGGCTTCTTAGGATATTTCATCGGTGGGATCCAAAAACTTCCGGGTGAATATGCCGCCGCCGGATATCCAGAACTTGGGGAAATGCTGGCTTCTACCAAAAACATAATCCTTGAGCCGTGGGGGATGGTGACAGCCGCCGGAGCGGTTTTCGTCACCGTATTGGGTTTTAACCTGGTTGGGCAAGGCTTGCAGATGCGGTTAAGTTTACGGAACATGAGCAGGCGTACAGTTTTCACCCGGATGTCCAGTTCGATTTCACAGTGGATTGAAGAGAAGATCACCTATCCCCTTTCAGTCTGGTATGACGGCAAGGCGCGCCGTTCAATACAAGCGTTTTTGTTGGCTATGGCAGTAATTACCCTGGGATATGGTTGGTCGCGGTACCAAGAGCAGATCGGGCAGCAGATTACCGATGTTCAAATCGTTATGGCAACATTGGTTCTTCCCGACGACTCCTTGCCCACGCCTATGGCAACTGTGTCTCCGCAAACTGCCGAGGCGCTTTGGTCTTACGAAACCAGCGCTGGTCTCCTAGTCCCTCCCGTCATCGGGCCGGGCGGCGAGGTTTATTTGTTTTCAAGCGACAACATGGCTTCTGCCTTGAACCCCGACGGCAGTATGCGTTGGCAGCAGACCCTCGATCCACCGCTTTATAGCGATACCGTATTTGAGGGACGCAGCCTCGCCTTATCACCGGTCTTGGCCCCAGATGGCACCTTGTTGATTGTCTCCCAAAAAAGGGTTCATGCCCTGGATGAGCAGGGGAGCATATCTTGGGAATACGTAATAGATGCAGAGCCAGAAGTCAAGTTTTGTTGTCAATGGGACTCAGACCACTCAACCTTTTATCTGCTCGATCAACAGGCTGGTCTTTATGCCTTTTCTCCTGGAACCGGGCTTCGCTGGAAAGCCACTCCCTCCAGCGAGTTGAGACCGGTGTCGGCGCCCTTCATCGCTCCTGATGGGAATATCTACTATTCGGTAGGGGAGACCGGTGTAGGGGGATATGTTAGTGAAACGGATATATTCTTGCAAGCGGTGACGCCCCAAGGCGAGCCGCGGTGGATCAGCAGGGTTCCGGTAGATATAGCTTTCGTGGGGCACTCTTGGGTTCATGATTTTGCCTGGTTGCGATCAGACCCAACGGGAGGGTTAATTTTTCTTGCCGGTAATATCTATAACGCTGCGGATGGGAAGTTGCTCGATATCTCCCTGGATTGGATTATTGAGGAAGCCGAGTTGCCTTTCCGAAATCCGAGGTTTTATCGTTACTTCACCGGCCTAGATGCCAGGACTTATCTTGTTTCAGAAGAATTGGTCGTAGATTGGCTGTTGAAGGAAACTGAATTTGATATTGTCCGCTATAAAACTTATAAGGATATTATGGCATTCAACAGCCTGCGTCAATCAAACG
>CBDUUP010000304.1:0-5605 GCA_965370435.1 uncultured Anaerolineales bacterium
TCTTCACCTGCCCCCAGTTATCCACTCCCCCCTGATCCCGCTCGAATATGTAGGCTGTACCGGAGGCGGAGCCGCTATCGTCGTCAAGCCGAGACCCCACCAGGGCGGTGTCCCCGCTGACAGCCACATCGTAGCCAAAATAGTCGCTCGCCGCGGCGTCGGAGGCGGTCAGTTTTTCCACTTCCCCCCAATTGTCGGCTCCTCCCAAGTCACGCTCGAATAGGTAGGCCGAGCCGGAGGCGGAGCCGCTGTCGTCATCGTACCAAGACCCTACCAAGGCGGTGTCCCCGCTGAGAGCGACGGAGGCGCCGAAATTGTCATTCGCCGCGCCGTCGGAGGCGGTGAGTTTTTTCACCTCCCCCCAGTTATCGGCCCCACCCTGGTCCCGCTCGAAGATGTAAGCCGAGCCGGAGGCGTCGCCTTCGTCGTCATCGTACCTGGCCCCCACCAGGGCGGTGTCCCCGTTGATTGCGACGGCATAGGCAAACTCGTCACTCGCCGCGCCGTCGGAGGCGGTGAGTTTGGCGGCCTCTACGGTCGGGGCGAAAGCCTCTGGGCCGAGGGCCTCCTCGATGGCGGCCCGCAGTCCAGGCGTGATCTGCTCACTCCCTTCCGCGGGGTTGGCCTGGGCGGGACGCATGCTGATGGCAAGGGTGTTAAATAGAAACGCGCCGAAGGTCATAAGGGTGACGGTCAGGCGCAGGGTGGGGTACAGATATCTCTTGAGGTTGAACATGGAGGCCTCCTTAGCAGGATGAGTCGGATTGATAGGTCAACGAACAGGGATAAAGGTCCTCAAATTTAGGAATTCACTTATATGATAATACATGAATTTTTGGATATAGTCAACTTAAAATAACTTTAGTTTCCGCTAAATGTTTCGATGAATTTTTGACCGACGCTCCCGTATATGGGGGGATATCTCGAAGTCAACCCGACATATACGGGGTGGCGTCTGATAGTTACATTATTTCTCAAAGTTGATGGTTGCCGGACTGCCCTCCCAAATTCGAGAAATGACTTTTATACCCATGTATATGGAGCGATCACACGGGAAACCACCATATACCGGGGGCAAGCGAATTTTCCCGCCGTTAAGTTAGCGGAAACTAAAGAATAACGGATTGCGATTGCCCTGGTGGCGAGGATAGACCTCAACCAGGTATTCCCTGCCTCCTGGTATATTCCCACCCCAACCGGTGAACGCCAAGAAACTGGAGGAGTTGGACCGGAGAGCTCAGTTCCTGGAGGGGATTTGAGGAGATGGCCGCCCGATGTAGGGAGCAGCGCGTTGCTCCCCTACACCAACGGTCCTGCGGGACTTCTGCCTAACTTGTTCAACACCAAAAAAAACCTGACAGGTCTATGACGACCAAAGGTCGTGGGACCTGTCAGGTTAGCAAATATGGATTGGCGCCTCGCTTGATGCGCCCCTAGATCATGATCTATGGCCCGGTCTTGCTCAAGATGGCGGCGTCCACTTTGACTGTTCCGTAAGACATGGTCCTGATCCCAATGAAGACATCGATACTGTCGAAGTCTCCGGTGGCTGTAATGGTGCAAGTGAATAAGGTCCAGGAGAAAGTGTCTCCTGATGGCGTGAAGATGCAGGTCTGCTTATCCACCTTGACCCCGCCATTCTTGAGGATGAGCCTGGCGCCCATATACCCATCTTCATACAAGCTCTGTCCACTGAAGTAGAAGGAGATGGTGTACTCGTCCCCGGCGGCGCCGCTCTGGACGACGGTCTGCTTGACGACCTCCAGGCCGCCGTCGGCCTCAAAGAGATAGACATACCCGCCATCCTGTGCGCCCCCATCTGCGGCTCGTCCATCCCCGTTGTCGGAGATGATCTCGGTCCATTCAGCTCCCAGGGGGTTTTCAAAGCTCCCGTTGGTGAGCAGGTTGGATCCCAGCCCTGCGTCCAATTTTACAGTCTCCTCCGGGTCCAGGTAGAAAAGATCGGTCCTTCCGGTGCTGGGGTCGGCGTCGCTATCCAACTCGTCGTCGCCCACGTCTTGGGATGAGAAAGAGTAGCCGCCGGGGGCGACGAACTCGACGAAGTAATAGCCGGGGGGCAGTTCCGGGTCCGGGTCTGAATCTGGCGCGGAGGCAGCCAGGTCGGCAAAGAAATAGATGCCTCCACCGGCGGTCACCGTGGTGTTAAGGAGGGCGGCGCTTTGGTTGTACAGTTTGACCGTCACTCCATCCAGGCCGGATTCGCCCACGTCCTGCACGCCGTCGCCATCCGCGTCCTGCCAGACTTTGCCCACAACGTAGCCCGGACGGTACAGCCCGGCGTCCCAGGCAGTGTCGTCCTCATAGGGCGATAGGGAGGTTGGGGCAGTCTTCCCGGTGGAGGGGTTGGGATCGCTGTCCAGGGAGGCGTCCCCGCCCTGGTTGGTAGCGCTGAGGGTGTATCCCACCGGGGTGGTGAATTCAACGTAATAGATGCCTGGAACCAGGCCGCTGAAGCTATAGGTTCCGCCGGTGGCGGTGGTGGTCATTCCCGCCAGGACATTCCCCGCGTTGTACAACTTCACGGTCACGCCGCCAATCCCGGGTTCCCCGGCATCCTGGACTCCATTGGGCGTCAGGTCCAGCCAGACCTTATCCCCCAGGGAGGCGGAGATATCGAACAAGTAGGCTGCGCCAGAGTATTCGCCGTTGTCGTTGTCGAACCAAGCCCCCACCAGGGCGGTGTTCCCATTGAGAGCGACGGAAATGCCGAAATTATCAGGAGACTCGCCGTCTGAAGCGAGCACCTTTGCCAATTCACCCCAGTTATCCCCCCCACCCAGGTCCCGTTCGAAAAGGTAGGCTGAGCCGGAGTCTAAACCGTTGTCGTCGTCGCCCCAGGCCCCCACCAGGGCGGTGTCCCCGCTGAGAACGACGGAGTAGCCGAAAAGGTCTCCCGCATTGCCGTCGGAGGCGATGATTTTTTTCACCTGCCCCCAGTTGCCGGCCCCGCCCTGGTCCCGCTCGAAGATATAGGCCGAGCCGGATTCATACCCGTTGTCATTATCGCCAATAGTCCCTACCAAAGCGGTGTCCCCACTGAGGGCGACGGAGAAGCCGAAGATTTCGCCCCCCGCGCCGTCCGAGGCTGTGATCTTGACCGTCTCTCCCCAGGTACCGGCCCCACCTTGGTCCCGCTCGAAGAAATAGGCCGAGCCGGAGTCGCCGCCATTGTCGTCGTCGAGGTAGGCGCTCACCAAGGCGGTGTCTCCGTTGATGGCGACGGAGAAGCCGAAACGATCAAGCGCGGCGCCATCGGATGGATTGAGCTTGACAGTCTCCCCCCAGTTTCCATCCCCGCCCTCATACCGCTCGAACAGGTAAGCTGAGCCGGAGTTCGTGCCGTTATCGTCGTCATAATCAGCCCCTACCAGGGCGGTGTCCCCGTTGAGGGAGACGGAGATACCGAAAACGTCACCCGCCGCGCCGTCGGAGGCGGTGAGCTTGGCTGCCTGGCCCCAGTTGCCATCCCCGCCCTGGTCCCGCTCGAAGATATAGGCCGAGCCAGATGAGCCTCCGTTGTCGTCATCCCTTGGCGCTCCCACCAGGACGGTATCCCCGCTGATGGCGACGGAAGCGCCGAACTCGTCCCCCGCCGCGCCGTCGGAGGCGGTGAGCTTGGTCACCTGGCCCCAGTTGCCCTCCCCACCCTGGTTCCGCTCAAAGAGAATTGCCGAGCCGGAGTCGAGGCCGGAGTCGCTATCACCCCAGGCCCCCACCAGGGCGGTGTCCCCGCTAACGGCGACGGACCAACCGAAGTATTCATTCGCCGCGCCGTCGGAGGCGAGGAGTTTGACATCCTCGTTGGCGGGGGGGAAAGCCTCCGGGCCGAGGGCCTCCTGGATGGCGGCGCGCAGGCCTGCTTCGACAGGCTCAGCATTGGCGGCCAGGGCCATTTCAGGCATGGGCAGCATCCCGGCCAGCATGGTGAGAACCAAGATGAGGGTGCAAAAACGTTGAATCGATAGGGAAGATAAACTTGGTTTGTTCAGTTGCATCTAAACTCCTTCGTATAGTTGGTATTTACGTAACCGGGATGGTTTTTGGCATAAATTATGAGCTGACTTCATGGCTTTCGATATTCACAAGGAACAAGGGATGTGGATGGCGTATTGGCAATAAAGGCTCCTGGCGATTTACATTAAATGAAAATCCGGTCGGGCTGCATTGGAGGGTAGGATGAAAACCGGAGTTCAAAATTGCAAATTGCACTGTATTCTATAGGACTTACGCACTTCAGAAACCTTGCGAAGGTTTTTTGAGAAATTATGACTGCATGCAAACGCATTGTACGTATAAAATCACTTTATAAACAGAGAAACCTTCGCAAGGTTGCCATTAAATCTTTCAATTGCGTAAGTCCTATTCTAATCTGTTTCGGCAACACAGTTCATATCAGTTCTGTAAGCATTAATAAAAGTGCGATGCGTTTTGAGCATCACTCTAAAAAGAGTGGGATTCGGTGATATGGGAGAGGTGGGTCTGATACCTGCCTACAGGCGACCTGGCGGGTTGCCCCTACGGGCCGGTTTTGTTCAAGATGGCGGCGTCCAAGTTGGCCATTCCGTTGTAGGGGGAGCAGCGCGTTGCTCCTCCTACAACAGGATGGTCTTGTTGTGCGCAAAAAACCTGACAGGTCTCTAAGAACCTGTCAGGTTTGTAAAGATGGAGAGTAAGGCGGGTCTGAGACTCGCCCTACTACGAAGGCGGTGATTCACGGGCCGGTCTTGTTCAAGATGGCGGGGTTTTACCCTCACCCTGGAAGGGAGAGGGGCGACCTTAGTCGGGGGCAACCGGGGGTTGGGAGGAGGACAAGGTAAGGGGTAATTTCATCGAATCTAAATTTATGAGTACGTCAGGGCGGGGCAACGTTCGGCTAGCTCACGTCAAGCGCCCCGCCTCTACGAGGGCCGCAATTATGGGCCGGTCTTGTTCAGGATGGCGGCGTCCACGCCGACCATGCCACTGGGAACGTTCTGGATGCCGATGAGGACTTCAATACTGTCGAAGGCATCGGTGGCGGTGAGGGTGCAGGTGAAGACGTTCCATGAGAAGGTGGAGGAAGGCGGGGTGAAGACGCAGGTCTTCTTTTTCACCGGAAACCCTCCCCACTTGAACACCAGACGAGCGCCCAGTTTCCCGCTCAGGTTCACGTCCTTCCCACCGAAGAAAAAGGTGAGGGTGTATTCATCCCCGACGTTCCCGCTCTGGGCTATGGTTTGCTTGATGATCTCCAAGCCACCATTCGCTTTGAAGAGGTAGACGTAGTTTCCCGCATAGGCCTGGTTCAGGATAATGCGTCCATCCCCGTTGCCGGTGACGACCTCAGTCCACTCGGCGCCGAGAGGGTCTTCGAAGCCGCCGTTGGCGAGGAAGTTGAATGAATAGATATAGGCCGAACCGGACCAAGCGCCGTTGTCGGCGTCATAGGATGCTCCCACCAGAGAGGTGTTTCCACTTATGGCGACCGCGAAGCCGTATTCGTCACCCGCCGCGCCGTCGGAGGCGGTGAATTTGGCCACCTCCCCCCAGTTTTCGATCCCGCCCTGGTTCCGCTCGAAGAGGTAGGCTGAGCCCGAGTCGTCGC
>CBDUUP010000305.1:0-5565 GCA_965370435.1 uncultured Anaerolineales bacterium
TAGAGACCGGCTTGAAGATGTAGGCATCCGCGCCAATCTCCAGGGCCTCATCTACCTGTACGTCGGTGGCCTCCGAGGAGAGCATGATGACCGGCAGGTCTTTCCACTCCTCTCGGCGGCGGACGAATTCGAGCATGTCGATCCCGGAGACTTCCGGCATGTTGATGTCAAGAATGAGCAGGTCGGGCCGCTCGCCGTTCAGCAGCGCCTTGGCTGCGGGACGAGGGTTGTAAAAAGAACGCAGTTCGTACCCCAATAATTTCAACATCAGGGTCACGGCCTTGATCATTTCGTCGTCGTCGTCTACGTACCAGGCAAGTTTCATATCCCTATTTTACTCCAAATGTGCTCTTATGGACTGAGCAAGTTCCTCATTAATTCCAGAGACCGCAGCCAATTCATCCAGGGAGGCATGGCGGATATCTTCGATAGCCCCGAAATGGGAGAGCAGCGCTTTGCGCCGGGCCGGGCCGATTCCAGGGATGGCGTCTAATTGAGAGGCTAATCCCTCCTTGCGCCGCTTGCGCCGGTGGAAGGTGATGGCGAAGCGATGGGCCTCGTCTCGGACCCGCTGCAAGAGGTAAAGCCCCTCCGATTTCCGGGGCAGCAAGATGGGTTGGTCGCGGCCATGCAGGAAGAGTTCCTCTCTTTGTTTCGCCAATCCCGCCACCGGCACCTTCCCCAGTAGATCGAAAGTGTCCAGGACGTTGACGGCTCGTTTCAACTGCCCTTTACCGCCATCCACCACCAATAGGTCCGGCAGCAGGGCGAAGGCCGGGTCGGGGTTGGCCCCGGGGGTATCGGCTTGCTCCTGGGCGCTCACCCAGCGGTTGAACCGGCGGAGGATAACTTCTTCCATGCTGGCGAAGTCATCCGGCCCGCTCACGCTGCGGATGTTAAAGCGGCGGTAGCGGCTTTTTTTGGGCACGCCTTGCTCGAAGACCACCATACTCCCCACCGCGGCGGTCCCCTGGGTGTTGGAGATGTCGTAGCACTCGATCCGGTTGGGCGGATTCTCAAGCCCCAACGCTTCTTGCAGTTCGGCCAGGGCCTGAGTTTGTTTATTGGTGTCGGACTGCCACCGGGCTTGCAGGGAGGCCAGTGTCTCCACCGCGTTCTCGGTGGCCATCTTGACGAGTTCCCGCTTCTGGCCTCGCCGGGGGATCAGGATCTCGACTTTCTTTCCGCCTCGCCGCTGGCTCAACCACTGCTTGATGATCTGGGCCTCTTCCACCTCGTGGGGCAGCAGCACCTGGGATGGCACCGTGGAGGCCTGGTCGTAGAATCGCTTGATGAATTCGCCGATTACTTCCGGGTCGGAGACTTCGTCGGTATTTTCCAGCAGGAAATACTCCCGCCCGATCAGCTTGCCGCTTCGGATGAAGAACACCTGCACGCAGGCTTCGTTATTGTCGCGGGCCATAGCGATCACGTCCGAATCGACGTACTTGGTCGAGATCACTTTTTGCTTTTCCACCACCCTCTCGATGGCCCTGAGTTGGTCGCGGATAACGCCAGCCCGTTCGTAGCGCATCTCCTGGGAGGCTTTCTCCATGTCCGCCCGCATCCGGGTGACGATGGGTTCGGTGCGGCCGAGCAAGAAGCGGCAGAGGTCGTCGATCATCAAGCGATAGTCTTTTTGGCTTACCCCGCCGATACAGGGCGCGTCGCACAGCTTGATATCATAATAGAGACAGGCCCGCTCGTCCTCCCCGGTGATGACCCGGTCGCAGGTCAGGTAGGGGAAGATTCGCCGCAGCACGTCCAGGGTCTGGTGCACCGCCCATACGCTGGTGTATGGCCCGAAGTAGCGCGAGCCGTCGCCCTTGATCTGCATCTGCCGGGTGACGGTGACTTTGGGGAAGGGGTCGGCCCAATGCACCTTGATGTAGGGATAGCGTTTGTCATCCTTGAGTTGGACGTTGAATTGGGGGCGATGCTCCTTGATGAGGTTCATCTCCAGCAGGAGAGCCTCCAATTCGGATTTGACCACGATCCATTCGATGTCGCTGATCTCGGCCACCAGTCGGCGGGTTCGTTTGGTATGCTGTGCGCTGGCGTGGAAGTAGGAACGCACCCGGCTGCGCAGGTTGATCGCCTTGCCCACGTAGATCACCCGCTCTGCCTGGTTCTTCATCAGGTAGCAGCCGGGCTTGCTGGGCAGCGTGTCCAGGAGGGACTGAATTTCGGGGGATGCGCTCATCGTGAAATGGATTTTATCATGGGAATGGCGATGGTGTCGGCGGTTGTTCTGTGTCTTTCAAATTCGCTCGCCAAATTTTGCTTTGTTGACGATATGTGGGTATAATTGGTATTACGAATGGAGCAATCACCAGAAATCCTGATCGGCGACTTTCTGCGCCAGCGCGGTTGGAAGTTAGCCGTAGCCGAGTCCTGCACCGGCGGGCTGATCGGCCACCGCCTGACCAACGTCCCCGGTTCCTCGGAATACTACCTGGGCAGCGTCATCGCCTACGCTTACGAGGCCAAAGCTAGACTCCTGGGCGTGAGTTGGGATACAATGGAAACCCACGGCGCGGTGAGCGCAGAGACTGTCGCCGAGATGGCCAGCGGTATCCGCCGCGCCCTGGATGCGGAAGTCGGCCTCTCTGTGAGCGGGATCGCTGGGCCGGGGGGCGGGATGCCTGATAAACCGGTAGGACTTACCTGGATCGGCCTGAGCGCCCCAGAAGGCGACTGGACTCTCCGCACGGTGGGCCAGGGCGACCGCATCGAGAATAAGAACCACGCTGCGGAGTCCGCTCTGCAGTTCTTACTAGACTATCTAAAGGGAAATGTTGATGAACGTGATTGAAGTGACCTTACGCACCGACACCGAGGGAATGAAAATCCCGCTGAGCTTCATCTGGAAAGGCGAGACCTACCAGATCGATTCGATTGAACGCCGTTGGAACGATGATAAGGGCGAGAACATGCTGGTCGTGGAGCCGCTGGGGCGCGCCTTCCACCTCCGCTATACCCCCGATGGCCGCTGGCACCTCGTGCGCGGCGAGGATCGCCCTACGGTGGTGTGATTGGGTGAATGATAATTTTATGCAAAGCGAAATAAATCGCAATAGACATAAAGTAATATTTCTTATCTTAGCTCATCCACTCCGAGTATGCTTTTAGATATATCAACCGAATAATTTGAGAGAATTCGGTGGTTAATGCTATCTGTTCAGTATCTCACCTGGAAGCCAGTAAAAACGCATTTGAGAGCAAATTTGAGCCTCCAGTGAGAAAAATTGAAATTCGATAAATTTCTACATCGAAGTGATTCCTTTACGTGTGCGATAAATAATATTCATGAATTCCAATTATTGGAGATATAAAGATGGAAAATAAAACTGAGGATAATAATGAATATCATTTTTTCGTTGCACATGAGTTTAGCACAGAAAATATTGATGATTTGCGTGATGCGATTGAGAATGCCTTTAGAGGTAGTGGTTTAAAACCATATTATGCCGATGTCGAAGTAAGACAGACTCATATTCTGGAGAAAATTAAGGAAAAGATTTTCAACACACAATTTGGCATATATGATATCTCAAATCCAAATAAACCGAATGTGTTTCTTGAATTGGGGATTGCTATTGCAGCTGAAAAAATTATTTTTCTTGTCTGTAGAAGAGGGACGAATATTCCAGCGGATCTTGATGGCTTGGATAGAATTGAATATGAAAGTAAAAAACAATTGACAAACAAACTTAGAACTTTTATAGTTGAAGGTTTTATTCAGCAATATAAAATTGGAGAAAATGTATTTACTGATGAGGATGTTTCGAAGGGATTAATTAAGTCTTACCAAGCAGAAGAAGCTCCTTTCCATCATCCTTATGGACAGGAAGATATTGATTTTGAAGCAAGTAATCATAAAGCTTGGTATGGCGATAATAACGCTCCCTGTCCGATTCATCTGCTTTATGGGCCATACCATGATTTACCAGAGTCAGGAAAATATCGGGTATTTTTTAGAGTAAAAATCGATAAGAATACTGACATAAAAGAGGTTTTGCATTTAGATGTATTTAGCAATAAGAATCATCGAATCAATTCACAGTTATTTATTCGAGGTCTCCAATTTGTCAAACCAATGGAATATCAAATATTTGGAATTGATTTTGAATATCATGAAGAAAATGATTTGGAATATAGAGTAATAAAATTGGTTCAAAATAGGAAAGTTTGGATAGATTATATTTCTATCTCAAAAATTATCTAAAAAATATTTGGTAGTGGTAGGATTGTAAGTGATAAAAAACTATTATATTTGCCAGGGCGTCTGATACACTCATATGTGGCGGAATTACGTCGTTTTGGATATATTTGATCACCTTTGGTGGTTGCTGCCATTGCATTTTAGCTGCTACTAAACGCCATCACTTACATTTTTACCCCTACCGAATTTTTTATACTTTTTATAAAACCCAATTCTGATAGGATACCCATGCTTCGGCTCACCGATATAAGATTACCACTCGATCATCCAAATAGTGAATTGGAAACGGCGATCCTCAAAAGGCTGGGGGTCCAGCCTGAAGACCTACTTGGCTATTCGATATTTAAACGCAGCATTGATGCCCGCAGAAAAAACGACATCAAATTGATCTATACTTTGTCCGTTGATGTCAAACAGGAAAAAAAGGTTCTGCGGCGAAAAAATAAAGACAACACCATCCGACGTGCCCCAGATACTAGCTATAAATTCGTGACCCAAGCCCCGGACAAATTAAAATCGCGCCCCCTGGTGGTTGGCAGCGGCCCTTGCGGTTTATTTGCCGGGCTGGTCCTGGCTCAGATGGGCTTTGCTCCGATCATCCTCGAACGGGGTAAGCCCGTGCGGGAACGCACGGCAGACACCTTCGGCTTTTGGCGTCAGCGCGAACTAGACCCCGAATCGAATGTCCAGTTCGGCGAGGGTGGGGCGGGGACCTTCTCCGATGGAAAACTCCACACCCAGATCAAAGATAAAAGACACCTGGGCCGGAAAGTCCTCACCGAGTTCGTCAAAGCCGGAGCGCCGGAAGAGATCCTCTATATCAGCAAACCCCACATCGGCACGCTGAAATTGGTCAAGATCGTAGAAAAAATGCGTAACACCATCCAGGACTTGGGCGGCGAATATCTTTTCCAAAGCAGAGTGGATGATCTGATCCTCGAAGACGAACAACTGCGCGGGGTGGTCTTGGCCAGCGGCGAAAAGCTCTACGGCGACCACATCATCCTGGCGATAGGACACAGCGCTCGCGACACCTTTCAAATGCTCTATGAAAGGGGAGCGTTGATGGAGGCCAAACCTTTTTCGATGGGCTTGCGGATCGAACATCCCCAACCCATGATCGATGAATGTCGTTTCGGGGAGAATGCCGGCAATCCCATCTTGGGCGCGGCGGACTATAAATTAGTGCACCACAGCAGCAATGGCCGCTCGGTGTATAGTTTTTGTATGTGCCCTGGCGGAACAGTGCTGGCCGCTTCATCTGAACATGGCACCGTGGTGACCAATGGGATGAGCCAATATTCGCGCAATGCGGGCAACGCCAACAGCGCTATTGTGGT
>CBDUUP010000306.1:0-5488 GCA_965370435.1 uncultured Anaerolineales bacterium
TGGACTCTGTGTCTCTGTGGTGAAATGTTTTAAATATATGGTCATGTCGATGATCTTACATAAAAACTATCAGGTAGAAATAAAATAAACTAGAAATATCCATAACGAGTGATCATAACCGGGAGGTTGTGCAAAAACACGGCGGCCAAAAGTATCACCGCCAGCGTGTACAGAGACTTCCGCCTCTGTTTTACGCTCTCCAGAAATTGAGCCGCCAACAACGGCAGAACCGCAAAAACCTGGAGCATGTAAGTGGCCTTGACCGTGTCCCCCTTGTAATTGGGATACTGGATCAGAAAGACCAGATACCCTGCCAGGGAAACCAGAATCACAAAGAAAAGCAGCCCGTACCGGGAGTAAGTTTGCCAGTCCTCGTCTGAGCGGTTGACAAAGCCTTTCCAGGCCTGCATCCCCCCGACCGCCACCCCCGCCAACAAGACCAGGGTCGGGAAAAGCGAGACCAGATTCACCCGCCCCAGATACGGCCCCATAGCTTCCCGGTTGCTCGAAGACCATTCATGGCTCACCGGATCATACCCCGTCACCACGAAATAATTCCAGTAATCCCCCCATATCTCCGAATAGAAAATGGGGAGCAGCCGGTTCCCAAAAACCAGCCGGGTGGGATTGGTGAAGAGGTCCTCCAACCCCAGGTCGAAGTAGAATTCCGCCGGTTGGCTGGATAAAGTATCGGTCGGGTCTCGCGGCAGGGAGGTCACCGAGCCGAACCTGACCTGCATGGACAGGTAGAACCAGCCTCCTACAACGAAGGCGACCAGGAAACTCACTACCGCAGTTCGTACGAAGGGGAAGGCCTCCCTTTTGTATTTCAAGTGCAGCATCAGCGCTGAGAGGAGGATAGCCGGGAACATCGCCATCCCCCATTGGCGGCTCAAGATCAGCAAACCCAGGAGGACACCCAGGAGGATTGCGTCTGCGACCCGATTCTTTTCCGGTTCAAATAGCATCACCATCACCTGGTAAATGCTCAACACCGTCAGGAAGGCGACCAGCGGCTCCCCTCGGGCGAAGGCGAAGCTCTTATAATAAACCGGCAGCATGCCCAGCAGCGCCAGCGCGGTGACCTTGAAGGCCGCGTTCTGGGGACGGAGAAGGCCGCACAGCTTGATGAAGAAATAGGTCAACCCGATCGAGAAGAGGAAGTTCTGCAATTGATAGAACTTCCCCGCGATGAAGGTGCAGTAATCAACCCCGGAGATGAACACCCAACTTTTCGGGCTGGTCGTCTCGCACAGCTTCAAACTCAAGGAGGGAAAAACGTAAGGCAGGGGCGGGGAAAAATACTCGTGGGTGTCTTCAAAGGCCGGAAGCCGGTTCTCCGCCAGGGTGACTACGTAATCCAGATGCCCCAGGCCGTCATATCCGATGGTGGGGTCGTGGGTGAGGGCGTTGAAGAACACTGCCCCGTTGATGAACAAGAAAACCGCAACCAGCGGCTTCACCATTCGCCCGCCGCTCAGAAAGGGGCTGGCAATCCCAGATTCGCTGAGGAGGAACATCGCCAACATCTGAGCGCAGATCACCGCGCCCAAAAGGGAAAAAGGCGCCAAACGCGAATAATAGGCGCTGGCAACCACATCCTCGGCGGTCCACACGCCCTGGTAAAAGAAAAACATGCCCGCCAGGGAGCTTGCAAACAGAACGGCCGCCAGCCCACGCCGGAGGCCGACCCGCGCCAGCAAGGCGTTCACCCTGCGGCGGGCTGGCTGAGTCCAGGCCGCATCCTGCCGCAAGCCAACCGTTATCCATACGAGGAGAACCTCCAGGATAAGCATTCCCAGGATCATGCTGACCCTTTGAGCGGAATACCCCCCCAGCCAGGCGTGTTTCGGGTCCCCAGGGATCGCCAATAGATAGATCAGCGTCCCCAGACCCTCCAGAGAGGAGAGCAAGAAAAAAACCTTGAGAGCGAGGTTGACCTTTTGATCTTTCATGGGTTCTGCATCAGAGTAGGCAAGGTATCCGAGCCTCAATTCCCTCGTAAGAAGATGACTGCCATCGCCAGGAAGGCAAAGACCATCCCTACGCCCAACCCGGCGAGAATCATGTCGCTAGAGTCTCGCTCGTCAACCAGGGAATATTCCGGGGCAATGCCCTCCATATGGTAAACTGGCCCGGCGAACCAGGTGAACGCCAATCCAGCGACCAACCCGCCCATATGGCCCCAGTTATCTATGCCCGGCGAGAGGCCGATCACAAAATTGATCGCCGCGATGTTGATGACGCTTCTCAAAGAACGGCGGGCTGCGCTTCCGAACACCTTCTGGTTGCGGTAGGCAAATACTCCCTGCGCGCCGATGATACCAAAGATGGCGGTGGAGGAACCCAAAGAAGGCGCTGCGGTGAAGGTCATCGAAACCACGTTTCCGGCAAAGCCGCCCAGCAGATAGAGCAGCAAAAAGCGCCCGTGTCCAAAATGGCGTTCCAGCCCCGGCCCAAGGATGTACAAAGCGTACATATTGAAGCCAATGTGGAGGAACGAGCCATGCAGCAGCATGGGGGTGAACAACCGCCAAAGCTCTCCGGCCTGGATTAACTCGTTCACTTTCACGCCATAATAAACCGGCCAATCATAGCCAAGGATGGAGTCACTGGCGAGTTGAAAGATAAAGACCAGCGCCGTCAAGCCCAGGATGGTGTACGTGACCGTGGGTCTGCTGGAAGGCATCCGCACAGCGACTGGGTGGGGTGGAGGCGCGGGTGATGGAGCCGGTTCGATAGGGAAACGCTCGGGTTGGGGGATTTCTGAGGTCATAAGGTTACCTTGCGGGGATGGACGCGCTGGTGTTCGGCTCGGATGATAGCCTCGATGGAGTCTACGGCCTCATCGAGTTGGTCGGTGGGGTTGACGACCACGTAATCAAAATCCTCCACCCGCTTGAATTCCTGGCGAGCCGTGGCGATGCGCAGCTTGAGGCCCTCGGGAGTCTCGCTCTTGCGGGCTTGCAGTCGTTCCACCAGTTCTTGCTCGGTGCGGGTGCTGAGAAAGATCAACAGGGCGTCGGGGCATAATTCCCGGATGGTGGCCGCGCCCTGCACGTCCAGGCGCATGACGACGTCTTTGCCGCTGTCCAGGGCCTGGCGCACCTGCTCTTTGGGGATGCCTTTGTAATCGTTGTAGACGATGGCGTATTCCAGCAGTTCATCCTTCTCGATCATATCGGCGAATTCGTCATGGGAGACGAAAAAATAATCCGCGCCGTGGACCTCGTCGGCCCGTTTGGGGCGGGTATTGGCGGTGACGACGAAATGGAAGGGCAGACTGCGCTCCTTCATGCGATCAATCACCGAGTCCTTGCCTACCCCCGAAGGCCCGGAGACGACGATCAACAAAGGCTCCGGCTGGGGGATGATATCCAAGTATTCTGAATTCACTACACGCTCCTGAACGGTTAGATAGCAGGCAAGTCTGGGCGTATTTGTAAGTCAATGCCATCACCCTCACCCCAGTCCCTCAACCTACCGGTCTCGGGCCTTGCCCCTCTCCCTTCCAGGGAGAGGGGGACGACCAAAGGTCGTAGAACAGCCGAAGGCTGTTCGGGGTGAGGGTAAAACGTCCCAAATCAACCAACAACAACTGCGCGCCACAGTCTCACCATTTCATTGATTTGTGATTATAATCTATGTATGAGAAAATTTCAGTGAGGTTGCTATGCCCTTTTACCAATACCGGTGTTTAGATTGCAAGAAACGCTTCGAAATACGCTTGAGCTACCAGGAATACGGCGAAAAGTCGGTGAACTGCCTCCACTGCGAAAGCGGCCAGGTGCAGCGCAGCATCGGCCGCATCCGCTTCGCCCGTTCGGAGGAGAGCCGCCTGGAATCCCTGGCCGACCCCGCCGCGCTGGAAGGCATCGAAGACGACCCCAAGGCTATGGCGAAATTGATGCGCACGATGGGCAGTGAAATGGGCGAGGAAATGCCCCCCGAATTTGACGAGGTGGTCAACCGCCTGGAATCGGGGCAATCCCCGGAAGAAATCGAGGAAGCCCTCCCCGACCTGGGCGGGATGGACGACTTCGGAGGCGACGATTTCTAACCTACAGCCATGTCTGATGAAACCTCCTCACCCCCAAGCTTCACTTTCCATCCCTTGACCCCTGAACGGTGGGAGGATTTTGAATCCGTGATGGGCAAACGCGGCGGCACCGGCGGCTGTTGGTGCATGTACTGGCGGGTGAGCCACAAAGAATTCGAAGCCCAAAAGGGAGAGGACAACAAACAATTGATGAACGGGATGGTCAAATCGGGGGTGGTTCCCGGCATCCTCGCTTACGTGAATGGTCAGCCTGCAGGATGGTGCTCCGTCGCCCCCCGGGAGGATTACCCCCGCCTGGAACGCTCGCGGGTCGCCAAGCGGGTGGACGACCAGCCGGTCTGGTCGGTGGTTTGCTTCTTCGTCGCCAAGGGATTCCGCCGCCAGGGGCTGTCAGTGAGGCTGCTCCAGGCCGCGGTTGAATATGCCAAAACGCAGGGGGCCAAGATCATCGAAGGCTATCCCATCGAACCCAAGAAAGACCAGATGCCGGAGGTCTTCGCCTGGATAGGCTTCGCCGAGGTGTTCCGCCAGGCGGGATTTGAAGAGGTAGCCCGCAGGTCGGAGACGCGGCCCTTTATGCGCTATTATGTTGAAGAATCTTGACTAAACGAGGGCGTACTGCGCTCGAAATGACAAATCATGGGAGGCCGGGATGAGGGTTTGTTGTATAAAGATAGCATAATCCCATTCAAGATGCCCTTCTAATGCAATAAAATAATTATCACCCAGGCACGAAGACATTAAGACAAACAAAATACTTTGTATCTTTGTGCCTGGGTGGTTTGGTGTTGAACAACCTCACCCTCTTATTCCAAAACTAACATTAACCATCAAACAGCACGTACAAATATTCGTTTTAATAAAGCGCTTATCCGCCAGAATGCGCGTTATTCCACAAAATTTTATTGACCCCTCATAACACCAAAAGCCCCGACTTGATGTCAGGGCTTCAAGAATGTATTTGGTGCATTTACTAATTTTCACGACGCCTTTATTTTAGCTTCAAGCTAATTGTCTAGCAGTATATCGCAAAAATAAAACGATTCTCTTAGAACCACCTCGCCCAATTTGCATCTTAAAGGCTCACGGAAAATTGGACCATCGTAAACGAAAGTATGATATTCTCCATTTTCACCGCATGGGTCAACATCTGCAGGAAGCTGATTGATAAATTCTTCATCAATGGGTCTTCCTACGAAAGATTTGTCGAGAACTTTTGAATCGACGCAAACCACAAACCCCTCAAAGCCCAACTCTAAAAATATTTTAATGTTTTCATGGGTGTCTCTTTCCCATAAAGGGAAGAGACTGCTCATTTTTATCTTGTCAAGATTTTCGATTCTTCGGCTTTTCACTTTTTTCAAAAATAAATCTCCAAAAGCTACCGTGTTGATTTCCTGGTTTTGTAGCTTAAGAAATCTTTCTTCC
>CBDUUP010000307.1:0-5473 GCA_965370435.1 uncultured Anaerolineales bacterium
CGGGTACTCTACGGCTTCGGAGAGGGTGAAGCGGGCCGAGCCGAGCTTGGCGGCCACCGCGGCGGCGGCCCCGCTGGCCTCGATGACCGATTCGGGGATGTCTTTCGGCTCGCGGAAGGGGCCGACGGCGTAGATGCCGTTCCGGCTGGTCTCCAGGGGGTTGAACTGGACGGTGTGGCAGAAGCCGTAATCGTCCAATTCGACGTCCAGCCGCTTCCCCAGATCACGGACCGACTCGGAGATCTCCATCCCTACCGATAGCACCACCATATCGAATCGCTCTTCATGGCGCTCCCCATCTTCGTCCTGGTAGTGGAGGATCAGATCGTTGGAGGCCGGGTCTTCAAAGACCTGGCTGACCCGGCAGCGGGTGTATTCAATGCCGTAGCGGTCGCGGGAGCGTTCGAAGTAGCTCCAATAGCCCTTGGAGAAGGCCCGCATGTCCATCATGAAGACCTGGATGTCCAGTTCGGGATGGTGTTCCTTGGCGATGGTGGCCTCTTTGGCGGCGTACATGCAGCAGACGGCGGAGCAGTAATCGTGGTTCTGGTCGCGGGAGCCGACGCACTGCAAGAAAGCGACCCGGCCGGGGGTCACATCGTCGGAGGGGCGTTGGACGTGGCCCATTGTAGGGCCGGAAGCGGAGAGCAGCCGTTCAAATTGCAAGGACGTGACCACGTTGGGGAAACGTCCCAGTCCATACTCTTCGGAGAGTTCAGCCTGATATATCTGGTAGCCGGGAGCCAGAACCACGGCGCCGACTTCGACGGTCTCTTCTCTGGCGACCATATCGTGGTCAATGGCGTCGGTCCCGCAGGCGAAGACGCAGGACATACACTCGGAGCAGATCCCGCATTCCAGGCAGCGGGAGGCCTCCGACATGGCGGATTGGTCGTCGTAACCGAGTTCGTATTCAATGAAGCTGCTGATGCGCTCTTCGAGGGGCAGCTTGAGTAACTGGTTGCGGGGCTGGGGATTCGCCAGACCGCGGGCTACGCGGGACTGAACCTCCTCTAAGGTGAGGCGGGTGACGGGGAGGTCGGGTTTGGGTTCGGGTTGGAGGGGTTCGCCCTGCAAGTAGCGGATGATGGCGCTGGCGGATTGGTGGCCGCCTTCAATGGCGTCAATGGCGAAAGCCATGCCGGTGATGCTATCCCCGGCGGCGAAGACGCCTTCCCGGGTGGCGGCGAAGGAATGGGGGTCCACCGCCACGGTGCGGCGGGGCGAGAGGTCGACTCCAGAGTCTTCTTTCAGGAAAGCCAACCCCACCCGTGCGCCGACAGCGAAGATGACGGTGTCGCATTCAAGAATATGATTGCTGTCAAGCTCTTTCTCCAGTTGGAGGCGGCCGGTCTCATCGAAATGGAAGGAGGCGACGCGGGAACATTCCACGCCCCGCACCCGGCCGTCTTCGTCCCCCAGAACTTGCTCAAAGGTGCGGCTGTTGTGGATGGTTACGCCCTCTTTCTCGGTGACTTCGACCTCCCAGGCGTGGGCGGGCATCTCTTCTTTGCCCTCCAGGCAGGCCATCTGGACTTGGGAACCCAGGCGGACGGCGATGCGGGCGCAGTCTATGGCGACGTTGCCGCCGCCGATCACCAGCACGCGCTTCCCCAGCGGGGGGAGGCTGCCGTCCTGGTATTTGCCCAGGCGCATGTCCCGCAAGAAATCAATGTTCACGAGTACGCCGTCCAAATCCGCGCCGGGGATGGGGAGGCGGATGCCTTCCTGCGCGCCGGAGGCGATCAGCACGGCCTGGTAGCCCTGGTTGAAGAGGTCGTCTATATTTTCCACGCGGTGGTTCAGGCGCAGGTCAACGCCCAGGTCTACGATGTCCTGGACTTCGCGCTCGATGATGGCGGTGGGGAGTTTGTATTCGGGGACGCCCAGGCGCAGCATGCCGCCCGCCACAGGCTGAGATTCAAATACAGTGGCAGCGTATCCGGCGGTCACCAGGTCCTGAGCGGCAGTCAGGCCGCAAGGCCCGGCGCCGATGACGGCGACGCGCTGCTCCTGGGTGATGGGCAGGGCTTCGACCGCCTGGCGGGGGTTCTCGTATACCTTGTCGGTCACGTAGCGTTTGAGGGCGCGGATGTTGACCGGCTCGTCCAACTGCCCCCGGTTGCAGGCGGTCTCACAGCGGTGATTGCAGACCCGGCCGCAGATGCCGGGGAAGGGGTTGTCCAGCTTGATGGTACGCAGGGCGTCATCAAAACGTCCTTCGCGGATCAGGGCGATGTAGCCCTGGGCGCGCTGGTCGGCGGGGCAGGCGTCCCGGCAGGGGGCGATGCCGGTTTTCTGGATGGCGTAGGCATTGGGAACCGCCTGGGGGTAAAGTTTGTAGACCGCCTTGCGAGGGGCCAGGCCCTCGTTGAAG
This sequence comes from uncultured Anaerolineales bacterium, assembly GCA_965370435.1. Classification (GTDB taxonomy): domain Bacteria; phylum Chloroflexota; class Anaerolineae; order Anaerolineales; family UBA11579; genus CBDUUP01. The sequence continues at coordinate 2,378 of CBDUUP010000307.1, forward strand.
GTATCCGGCACAGAGACGGGGCAGACGACGACACAGTCGTTGCAGGCCACGCATTTGTCCAGGTCAATGTAACGGGGGTTGCGGCGCATCCGAACCGTGAAGTTCCCCGCTTCCCCTTGAACGTCCAGGACTTCGGTGTTGGTCAGGACTTCGATGTTGGGATGGCGGCCGGTCTCCACCAGGTTGGGCGAGATGGTGCACATGGCGCAGTCGTTGGTGGGGAAGGTCTTGTCGAGCTGGGCCATTTTCCCGCCGATGGCGGACTTGATCTCGGCCAGGTAAACCTTGAAGCCCTGTTCGGCCAGGTCGAGGGAGGCTTGCATCCCGGCGATGCCGCCCCCCACCACCATGACCGCGCCGGTGGGCGTTGGGGAGCCGTTTTTGCTCTGTGATTTGCTCATGAATTTCCTTTAGTTCATCGCCGCTGAGGGGAAGAATATGTTAAATGAAGGCTTGGAATGCAGGCCTGAACAGGCTGCGGAAGGGCGTTTCAGCGGCGGAGGTGGGGACGTTGGGCATTTTTTTCAGTCAGTGGAGCTTCAGGATTTCGGAGACATAGATGAGGCAAGTTTACACCCTAATTGTACCTCTAAATGGGAGTAAACAAGTTATAAATGTCCCTTTTTTGACAGGATATATGTCCCTTTTCAAAATGCACCCCCAAAGATACCTATAACGATCAGGAGATGGACTTCAGCAGGGCTTGGAAGGCCTCCAAAACCTGGGGGTCGAAATGGCTTGCCTTTTGTTCGTCAATGGTGGAGAGAACTTCTTTTTCGGGCAAGGCGGAACGGTAAGGCCGGTCGGAGCGCAGGGCGTCCCATACGTCAACGATGGCGAAGATGCGGGCCGCCAGGGGGATCTGCTCGCCTTTGAGGCCGCGGGGGTAGCCGCTGCCATCCCATCTTTCATGATGGCAGTAAGGGATGTCCAGGGCGGGGGCCAGGTACTTGATCGGGGCGAGCAATTCGTATGCATAGACGGGATGCTGCTTGACGATCTCCATCTCCGTAGAGGTGAGGGGGCCGGGTTTGAGCAGGATTCTATCAGGGATGCCCATCTTGCCAATGTCATGCAGCAAGGCGCCGCGCCGGATGTGGAGCAATGGGTCGCCGTCGATTCCCATGACCTGGGCTAACTTCAGGGTCATCTCGGTAACCCGCTGGGTATGGCCTTCGGTCTCTTCGTCCCGCAGGTCGAGGGCGTGGACCCAGCCTTCCAGGGTGGCGTCGTAAGCCAGGGCCAGTTCTTGGTTGGAGCGCTGCAAATCATCGAAGAGTTCAGCATTGTCCATGGCGACGGCGGCGCGGGCGGCCAGGGTTTCCAAAAAATCCATCCATTCGGAGTCCGGGTCCATGGGGGAGCGGTGGAAAATCTCCAGGACGCCTTTGACCTCCGCTTTGGAAATAAGGGGGACGGCGAGGTAGGCGGAGAAGCCCTCGTTGGAGAGCAACCGGCTGAAGTCTGGGGGGAGTTCATTCTCTTTTTTATCGTTGAGGCTGACAAAGCGGCGCTCTAAAACAGCCAAACCGGCATATTTCTCCCCGACCCGAACCTGGGATTTCTGGATCTGGTCGGTGCGGAAGCCGTAACCGGCGGCGTACTCCAACATTTGCAAGTGGGGGTCAAGCTGCAGGACCGCGGCGGCGTCCACATCCAGGTGGCCGGTCACCTGGCTGAGCAAAATGTCGAGGGTGAATTGTAAATCCAGGCTGCCGGTGATGGCCATGTCAACGGTGTGGAGGGCATCCAGACGCTGCAAACGTCGCTGGGTTTCTTCGTTCAGGGCGGCGCGCTGGATGGCGTTGGCGGCCATATCGGCGATGGCTTCCAGGATGCGGACTTCTTCCTCGTTGAACGCGGCGGGGCGAAACACCCACAGGGCGCCGGTGGTCTGCTCTTGGGCAATGAGGGGGACGCAAGCCCCGGCCTGGTCTTCTTCAAACAAATCAGGAGCGAAAAGCTGGGAGTCAGAAAGAATGCTTTGGGTGGTATAGGTTTCACCGGTGGCAATCACTTCACCGCTCACTCCCTCCCCCGGGGGCATACGCACGCCGGTGGCATGGCTCTGCATTCCGCGGGCCAGTTGAATAACGGCCTCTCCGCTGGAAGGGTCAGTCAATACGACCGCGGCGCCCAGGGCGTTCAAGAGGTCGACCAATTGGTCCAGGATGACGGGGAGTATTTCGGCCTGGGTGGAGGCGGTGCGCATGGCGTTGGCGACGGTGACGACGGCCTCCATTTCACGTTCCCGCTGAACCCGTTCGGTGATGTCGGTCCCGGAGCTGAGGGTCCCGGTGATATTGCCTTCTTCATTGCGGAGAAGGATATTACTCCAAGCGATCAATCTTTCTTCTCCGGTTTTGGTAACGATAAGACTCTCATAATATTCCGAAGGCTCACTAGCGCCGTCTATTAAATGCTGAAAGACGTTGAAAATTTCTTCTCTCACGGAGTCGGGCAGGGCTACTTCAAACCAGTTCTCGCCGATCAACTCCCCTTCGTCATATGCCAAAACATCACAACCTTTTTGATTGAGCAGGATGACTTCCCCGGAACCGTTGAGCGCTACGAGGATGGTTCCGGCGAGGTCGAGGTAATTTTGGGCTTTATCTTTCTCCCTGCGCAGGGCGTCTTCGGCCAGTTTGCGCTCGACGATTTCGTTTTGGGCCTGCTGGTAGAGAAAGGCATTGTTGCTGGCTACGGCGACCTGGCTGGCGAGGGTATCGAGGATGGACAAGTCGTCTTCAGAAAAGGCATCCAATCTATAGCTGAAAATTTGAATGGCGCCTACGACCTCGGATTCTAAAACTAGAGGAACGATCAAGGCGGACCGGATAACGTCCGCCTCCGGGGGAACTTCCTGGGGGTCGAGGACGTTTCCGCCCTCATCGACAGCGTAATTGGTTTGAGCGGTCTTCACCTGGGCCTGGAAATCGGGGATGCGCAGGGGTTCTCCACTCCGCAAGACCAGGCTTTGGGTCCCCTGGCCTTCAGGCTCCAAGGGGATGAGGGGGAACTCGCTAACGTCCAGCCGGCTGCCATCCTGGAAAGCGTAAATGCAGCGGATCAGATCGCTCTCCGGGTCGTAGGAGG
>CBDUUP010000308.1:0-5401 GCA_965370435.1 uncultured Anaerolineales bacterium
GGAGGGCTTAAGTTGATGCGTATGGGGAGCAGCGCGCTGCTCCCCTACACCAACGGACGCCTCTTCCCACAAGCCAAAGGCTCATCCTTCGGCAGGCTCAGGATTGGAACGCCCGGGGCGGACTTCAGTCCGCTTCACGTGAAAATAGTGATTTCACAGGGGAGGCAGATATCAAACCCGCCCCAACAATGGCAGCAACTCCGGCGGTCTTTCGGGGTTATACGTTGTGAGATTTCCAAACTAATTCTACACGGAGGAACATAACCTAATGAAAGACAATCTTGGAAGGTATGCCTTTATCGGGGGGTTGGTCTTGGCCGTGATTGCCGGGATCATGCTCACCAATTTTCAATGGGACGAATGGATACTGGTCGCTCTGGGTATCGTCGTAGGGTTCCTGAACATCTCCGGCGAGGAGACCGGGAGCTTCCTGCTTGCCGGGGTCACCCTGCTGGTCTCGTTCTCGGCAATGCGGGAATTTCCCAATGCCCGAGGCCCCTTGTGGGATGTACTGCTCAGCGGCTCGTTCTTCATCGTCCCGGCCTTGATCGTTGTGGCTGTCAAAACTCTATTTAAGACTGCCAAGGATTGAATTCCCGGCGCGGTAGAGTGAAATCTGGGAAGTAATAGCTTTCCCTCGAAATGATATAACGCAATGGACGGACAGTTGTCTGTCCATTGCGCTTAATAAAAATTGAACACTGAATCGCTGAATAACTGAAACACTGAAAAAAAACTTAACCATGAAATAGTTTCCAAGCCTTCTTTTCCCCCATGCTATAATTTCTTTATGGCCGATATCTTCCTCTCTTACAGTCGGAAAGACAGCGGCGCGATGAGCCGCCTGCGTGACCGTCTGCGCGGGGAGGGTTTCTCCGTGTGGGTGGATGAGGGCGAACTGGAACCCGGAACCCCCGATTGGCGGGACGCCATCGAGGCGGGCATCGAGGCGGCGGGGTGTGTGGTCGTCATCCTATCTCCAGAGGCCAAGGAGTCAAAATGGGTGGCCCGGGAGATCGCCTACGCCGAAGATCGAGGGCTGCGCATCTTCCCCGTTTTGGCGAGGGGCGACGGACGCTCGGCGGTGCCGCTGGAGTTGGTCAACATCCAACGCACCGATATCCGAAAGGACTTCGAGGGGGCCGTGAGCAAGCTGGTCAAGGCCTTAGAGGGCCATCTGGGGAAAAAGCATCCGCAGCCTGCCCAGCCTAAACCAGCCGCCAAGACACCTACCGACCCAGCCGCCACCCACCCCCAGATCGTCGCCCAGCTCACCCAGAAATTGGGAAAGCTCAAGCCGGGGGAGGGAAACCTCCTGGGCAAGGTGTCGTTCACCAGGTCGAAGAAATCAGCCGCCCATCATTATGGCAGCATTCTACTTATGAAGTCGCTCAGAGACCACACCAAGAAAACCGAAATCAAGGTTGACAATCTGAAGCGTCTGGGCTGGCGGGTTGATAGCGCTTCAGGGATGATCACTTCCTTATCAAAAACCTGGCCTAAGAACGCGGACGATGAAACCATCGCCGAAGCGATCCTCCGGGCGAATCTCGCAATGGACCTCAAGCCAGAGGACAGTCTGCGGCCGGTATTATAGCCACCCGGGACTGAGTTGGAACACTGAAATACTGAATCACTGAACCGCTGAAAAAACTTTACGCTGAACTAGCTTTACAGATAAATATTTGGCGCATTAGAAGGTTGAACGTTTAAACGTTAGAACGTTCAATCTTTTAACCTACAACCTTCCAACGTTTCGTTTAACTCCCGTCCCAATCGCCGGTAATGGGGAGAAGTCCCGCGCCGCCGTAGGTGAATACGATGTCAGGAGGGGCGATGAAATTGGCGTTACGCATGGAGACCACCCCGTTCAGGTATATTCCGAGGGTGTCCACCCCATCGCCATCCCAGTCACCGACAAGAGGAATGGCGCCTTTAAGTCGTTCATGGGAAATGGTGATGTCCGCGGGGCCTGCACTGTTGGCGTTGCGCAGCAGGAATTTCCCCGCAATGGGATTGAATTTACCGATGGTATCTATCCCATCTCCATTCCAGTCGCCAGTTATCGGAATCAGATCCGCTCCGCTAAAAAAGAACTTTATGTCCGCCGCGCCCAAGTTATTGCTGTTTCGGAGATAGAATCTCCCATTTTTGTAGATACCCAGCGTATCAACGCCATCTCCATTCCAATCTCCAGACAGAGGCAGCACTCCTATGAGTTTTTGGTTTGAGAAAGAGATGTCTGCCGGACCGGCGTCGTTGCTGTTGCGCAGGCGGAACTCGCCCAGGCTGGGGCTGAAAACACCGATGGTGTCCAGTCCGTCGCCGTCCCAGTCGCCGGTTATCGGAATGCCGTCGGTGATATCCGTGGCGAAAGTGAAATCGAGGTCGGGCGGGCCAGCGTCGTTGGTGTTGCGCAATTGGAAGCGGTTTATCCCGGCGGGTTCGAAAACACCGATGGTATCCGTGCGTGACCGGAAAACATAAACCGAGCCGGACATATCGCCATTGTCGTCGTCATACGGCGAACCGATCAGCGCGGTATTGCCTTGGATTGCCATAGCGTAGCCGAACCAATCCCAGGACGCGCTGTCGGAGGAGGTCAGCTTGTCGGTCTGGCCCCACGCATCATTCCCACCCTGGTCGCGGTTGAATACATAGACGGATCCAGCATCGTCATTATGAGCCGGCGCCCCAACCAGGACTGTATCCCCACTGATGGACACTCCCCCACTGAAGTAATCCCCTGCTTCACCATCAGAGGCCGTCAGCTTGACCACCTGCCCCCATTCATCCGCCCCTCCTTGATTTCGTTCGAAAATATAAGCCGACCCGGATGCATCCCCTTTATCGTCATCAAACCACGCTCCGACCACGGCGGTATCTCCACTGAGAGCCACGGGGAAGCCAAAGGCGTCCAAGGATTCACCATCGGAGGCAATTAGCTTGGCGACTCCACCCCAATTATCAGCCCCTCCCAGGTCGCGGTAGAAGATGTAGGCCGAACCTTGGTCGTCGTTGAAGCCAGGCGCTCCGACCAGGGCGGTGTCTCCATCCAGAAAGACCGACAACCCAAATCTATCCTCAGCCACGCCGTCTGGGGCGGTCACTTTTACAACGTGACCCCAATTATCGGCTCCCCCCTGGTGGCGATAGAAAACATGGATCGCGCCTTTATCGTCGTTATCATCTGTGAATCCAATTATCGCTGTGTCCCCATCGAGGGCGACGGACATCCCAAAATTTTTAACTAAGGGAAATTCTGGGTTAGTCATGAAAGCCGCCTCTCCCCAGTTATCAGCCCCTCCCTGGTCCCGGTAAAAGACGTAGACTTTTCCCGCGCCTCCCGATATCAGGGCGGTGTCGCCATCCAGAGCAAGGGCGTAACCGAAATTCTCCCACCACACCGCGTCGGAGGCCATCAGTTTGACCACCTGGCTCCAGCTATCCCCGCCTGGGTCGCGGTAAAAGATGTAGGCCTGGCCGGGATCGTTCAGGTCGTTGCCCCACGTCGGAGCGCCAACCAAAGCCGTGTCCCCGCTGAGGGCGACGGAGTGTCCAAACCACTCATTCGTCGTATCATCCAAGGCATGGAACTTAGATGTCTCGGTGAAGGGGGCATTTGACATCCGGCCAGACCCAACTTTGAAGGTCTCCGCTATTGCAGCCTTCAATCCGGGGGTGATCTGGTCTTCATCTATGCGACTGGCAGCCGCCCGCATAGGGGAGGCAGCGAAAGGTTGAATGAGAAGAGTGGCGATGAGGGTCAGCGCGAATATACTACGGATTTTTCTGTGCGGGTGGAGACATGGTGACTTTGACATTGGATTCTCCTTGTGTGTTGATCCAAATATGTTGATGCTCACAATCCTGTAGGTCGTTTCCCCTGGTTTGACTGCCATCCATATTACATCATTGTATGAGGGTTGTCAAATGTCAACTGGTCAACTTTTGGGATTGCTTTTCAGGAATTCTTCTAAGCGGAGGCTATGCCCAACGTCTCCGCCTTACGTCTTCCGCCCCCGTTTTCTCAGCCCCTTAAGCCCCCAACCCTTCCCCGCTTCCAGGACCGCCACGGCGATATTGTCTCTGCCGCCGTGTTCGTTGGCCGCTTCGATCAGGGCCTCCACAGCTTTCTCAGGGGTGGAGGCTTCCTTAAAGATGCGAGCCACTTCATCGTCATCCTTCACCGACCCCCATAACCCATCGCTGCACGCCATCAGACGGCTCCCGTTTTCCAGGGAAAAGGTATCAATATCCACCTTCACCTCTTCGGCAGTCCCCATCGCTCGGCTCAAGACCCCTCGCTTGGGATGGGTGTAAATCTCCGCTTCGTCGTAGTATCCGTTAGCCACTAGTTCACCGATCAAGGAGTGGTCGACGGTCAATTGGGCCATCTCGGAATCGCTCAGGAGGTAGACCCGGCTGTCTCCCACGTTGGCCGTCACCCCCAGCTCTCCCTGAACCAACGCGCCAGAGAGGGTGGTCCCCATATTCCCTTGCACATTCATCCCTTTAGCAAATCGGAATATGGCTCCATTGGCCCTTTCTACGGCGATCTGGAAAGCCCGGCCGATCTCCTCCTGGGAGGCGGGCGATTTTGACCATTCCCCCCGCATCAGGGGCACCAGAGCCTTGGAGACGGTCTCGATAGCAATCTCGCTGGCGACCTCGCCATACTTATGCCCCCCCATCCCGTCGGCCACCACCACCAGGCCCAAAGGAGGGCCTCCCGGCGGGTTGAGTTCCCACGAGAAACTATGATCTTGATTTTTGGGGCGGACCATCCCAATATGGGTGGCGGAGAAAACGGAGAATTTGGTCATCTGAGTAATTTCGCCGATTGGAGTCCCGTTTTTCTTCAAGACTGAGGCAACCATCGCTAGTGGATAATGAATTATACATCAGCCTGGATTTCCTACCTTGCATTTGTGATATGAGGCTTCGTCTTACAGAGTTGTTAATTGATTTTAATGTCCCCTTAATCCTTAGCGTGGATAATAAATTATATCAAGTTGTACGGTTCTTTGAGATAAGGAGAAACCCATAAGATAACATGATAAAAGGCCTGCACCCAAAGTATCCGTAATATAAGCATCCCCTACCCACTATTCAATAAGCCGGTGAAATTCACCGGCTTATTGTGTGTTTGCAGCATAACATATTTATGCGTGGGATCAAGTGCGGGGACATTTACAGTCAAATAGCTCCGTTGGCGTAGGGGGGCAGCGCGCTGCTCCCCGACGCCAAAGGACTTCTAATAGCTCATCCACTGCTAACAGGTGTTCGACCACACCCTTAATATTCTCCGGTGCCTCGGCATCGGGGATTATTAATTTACCGAGCCGCACCATACCAGCCCACCTGCTGATCCATGCTGGCTGATCGTGTCCGTTGTTCT
>CBDUUP010000309.1:0-5399 GCA_965370435.1 uncultured Anaerolineales bacterium
GGTGTTTATGATTTGCTTGATGCAATGCATCTTGTGTTGGAAAAACACCCCAGCGCTGAATTGACATTATGCGGCGATGGCGATGTGGAAGTTCTGCGGCGACGTGTGCGCAGCAAGGGATTGGAAAGAAGCATAAGTATCCCCGGTTATATTCAGCCAGTCAACCGTTCAGCTTGGTATGTCTGGGCGGATGTATTTACACTCCCTTCATATGCTGAGGGTATTCCAGGGAGTTTGTTAGAGGCTATGGCAGCGCAACTCCCCGTTGTCGTTTCCCCCGTAGGTGGCATACCGGAGGTTGTTGATGAGAGAAATGCCGCCTTTGTAGAACCAGGGAAACCCGAAACGTTGGCCGCTGAGATTTGTGACCTCTTGTCACACCGGGAGCGAGCGGTGAAAATGGGACTTAGCGGGTTTAATCGTGCTCGAGATGAATTTTCAATGAAGATAATTCTCGCCCAACTTATAAATTACTATCAAAAAGCGCTGGATGGCCTCCAGGGTAAATACTTCCAATGAGCGTGATATTATCGGATGCGATGTCCCAAATATTTAAATGGATTGAAATGGAGGGTTTCAAAGGATGGGACCCATACGACGCCCTCAACAGCCCTCTGCTTCACCGATTGACATTCGGGAGCCGCAGGCTGGGCCAGCTTTGGGTACAGGCCCTCAAAAACAGCCCGGTGAATTTCAGACCTTTCCTGGGCATCTCGAAGGGCTTCAATCCAAAGGCAATAGGTCTGTTTATGGCCTCCTATTGGCGGAAATATCTTCTGACGAGAGATGATGAATACCTGAAACGAGTCCAGTTTTTCACTGACTGGTTGCAAACGAACTCGTCCACCGGGTATCATGGAAACTGTTGGGGATACAATTTCCCCTGGCCCAATCGAGGCTTCTTCGCCCCAAAAAACACACCGACGATAGTCAACACCGCCATCATCAGTCTCACCTTTCTGGATTTATTGAATCTCCCATCGTCCCTCGATCAACGGCAATCCTGGGGTGACATGCCTTTGCGTATCGCCAGGAGCGCCTGCGACTTCATTCTCCAAGACCTGAACCATCTCTCTCCTACCCCTGATGAATTGTGCTTCAGCTACACCCCCCTCGACCAGCGCTACGTGCACAACGCCAATTTGCTGGGCGCAATTTTGCTGGCAGAGACCGCCGCCCATACCCAAGAAACTGAACTGGTAGAGACCGCTTTGGCCTCAGTCCGATACACCGCCCGACGCCAACGGCCAGATGGCTCCTGGCTTTACGGCGAAGACCGCATGGATTCCTGGGTGGATAATTTCCACACCGGCTTTGTGCTTTCAGCTTTCAAACGGATTGGAATGGCCTTGGGAACAGAAGAATTTCACGCTGTTTCCTCCCGCGGCTACACATTTTGGAAAGAGAACTTCTTCCGAGTTGATGGCGCGCCGAAATATTATGCTGGTAAAACCTATCCGATTGACGCGCATGCCGTTGCTCAGTCAATCCTTACCTTTCTCTCCTTCGCTGACGAGGATCCAAACGCCCGCGACCTGGCTCACCGGACGGCAGCCTGGGGGATCGCCAACCTGCAATCCCCCGAAGGCTATTTTTATTTCCGGCTATATCCTTTTTACACCATCAAAATTCCTTACATGCGCTGGTCGCAAGCCTGGATGCAGCGCGCTTTGGTAGAGTTGCAATGGAGCGGCAGCGATGAGAATCTGGATTGATCTGGCGAACTCCCCCCAGGTGTTGTTCTTCCGTCCGCTAATTGCTGAATTGAACGCCCGAGGAAACGAGGTCTCTCTGACCACCCGCGCCTATGCCCAAACCATTCCGCTGGCAGACCAATTCGGCTTCCAGCATACCCCCATTGGCGAACACGGCGGTCGGGGAATGCTGGGCTTGATTGGGCAGAACTTCCGCCGGGCATTGGCCTTATCTAGTTGGGCCAGAGATCGGAAATTTGATCTGGCCGTGAGTCACAACGCCTACAGTCAGATCGTCGCTGCCCGACTGCTGAGGATTCCCGTTGTCACTCTGATGGATTACGAACACCAACCCCTGAATCACTTGGGTTTCCGTCTAGCCCGCAAGGTAATTGTGCCGGAGGTATTTCCTAAAAAAATGCTGGGCAAATATGGCTCTACTGGCAAGACCGCCAACTATCCCGGTGTTAAAGAACAGGTATATCTTTCCGATTTCAAACCCGCCCCTAACTTCCGAGTAAAAGAGGGTTTCCCATCCGAAGCTCTCCTGGTCGTGATCCGTCCCCCTGCAACCTGGACTGCCTATCACCGCTTCGAAAATGAGCTGTTCGACCAACTGCTGGCCCATCTCAGCCAGCGCGCCGGAATCTACAATCTATTCCTGCCGCGCATTCCATCCCAGGCTGAGAGTGTCCGTCAGATACCCCAAATACACCTTGCGGAGAAAGTGTACAATGGCCCCAATTTGTTATATCATGCCGATGTAGTGGTCAGCGGCGGCGGCACGATGAACCGTGAAGCCGCAGTCTTGGGTACGCCCACATACACCGTTTTCCAGGGAAAAGTTGCCGCAGTTGACCAATACCTGATCTCTAAAAACCGCATGCGTCAAATTAAAATTCCCGCGGACTTTAGTAAAATAGAGATCGTCCGCGGCTTCAATAGAAAACCGTTGTTAGCCAATCCTAATCTTGTTCCTCAGCTTGTCGACTTAATTTTGAACCCATGAAAACACCAGAGGTGATCTTATGACTACGCCAGAATTTTCCCGCATCACACCGGATGTCAAGCTCGGAAAAGATGTGAAAATATTCAGCTTCGTGAACCTGTATGGCTGCGCCATTGGCGACGAGTGTATCATCGGCGCTTTTGTCGAGATACAGAAGACTGTCGTGATTGGAAAGCGGGTCAAAGTCTCTAGTCACAGCTTCATATGCGAGGGCGTGACCGTTGAGGACGAAGCCTTTATCGGACATCACGTCGTGTTCACCAACGACAAATACCCTCGCTCGACCACGCCGGAGGGCGCGCTGCAAACCCCAGGCGACTGGAAGATAATCCCCACACTGGTGAAGCGCGGCGCCTCGATTGGCAGCAACGCCACCATTCTCTGTGGGGTCACTATCGGCGAGGGCGCCATAGTCGGCGCCGGAAGCGTAGTAACCCGTGATGTTTCGCCGAATACGATTGTTGCCGGAAACCCGGCCCGCCCGCTTCGTGAACTTCCCGCTGAAGGTCATGGCTAGTAGCAAAAAAAGACGCTAGAACAGGCTATTTTAGAGGGGCTAATACTTTTGAAAGGTGGTAAATCCGATAGGTTTTTCTATGGCTAGAAAATTAGAAGTAGTGTATAAAACAGGTAGTTTAATTCGTGTATCCATAATTTCGCATTAACGGCACGAATGAGTTTGTGCATGATGTAGTGAAATAAATGGCGCTAAAAAAACGACACTCAATATATACTGGCAATCAGCGGATGAGGGGCTGGGTTGAATATTGGCCCTTGAAACGGACGATAGATGTCTTCTTGTCCCTTTTTTTGCTGGCCTTGTTCTCCCCCTTGATGATCCTGATCGCCATCGCGCTGAAGCTGAGTTCTCCCGGCCCGGTGTTCTATCGGCAAAGGCGCATTGGCAGGGGAGGAGTTCGATTTGATATGATAAAATTCCGCACCATGAATAATGGCAGCGGCGATCAACGTCATCGTGACCACGTCCGAAATTTGATCAAAGAGAACACCCACCCGGCAGATCTGGGCGCCTCATCCCTGAAACTAGAATCCGACCCTCGGGTGACCGTTCTGGGGAGGATCCTGCGCAAATTCAGCCTGGATGAATTGCCTCAATTGATTAACGTTTTGCAGGGGGAAATGAGCGTGGTTGGCCCCCGGCCTTCCATGACCTACGAATATGAGATGTACCAGCCCTGGCACAATCAAAGACTCACCGTGCTGCCCGGCATTACCGGGTTATGGCAGGTCAAGGCCCGTAATCAGGTCTCCTTCAACGAAATGGTTTTCATTGACCTGGAGTACATCGAAAACCTGAATCTATGGATGGACGTAAGAATTCTCGTGCAAACCCCTCTGGAGATGCTGACCGGGCGGGGCGCGGGTTGATGCACCCCTCAGCCCAGTCAGGCAGAAGCTTGAAAATTGGGGTGGCTGGGTATGGCTACTGGGGGCCAAAGCTGGTTCGAAATTTCAATCAAATTCCCGGAGTTACCCTGGTGAGGGTGGCCGATATCAAAGCAGAACGTCTAGAGCATGCCAAAAGGATGCATTCCTCCTTGTCCATCACCCAGAATTTTCAGGATTTGTTGGGAGAGGACATTGACGCCCTCGTGATTGCCACCCCGGTCAACACCCATTACGAACTGGCTCGTGAAGCGCTCTTGAATGGCAAGCACGTTCTGGTTGAGAAGCCGATCACCGCCAATTCCGCCCAGGCTCGTGAGCTGATTGACTTGGCTGCAGAAAAAAATTTAACCCTCATGGTCGGCCACACCTTTATGTTCAACCCGGCCGTGGAGAAAGTTCGGGAGATCGTCCAAGCCGGAGAATTGGGAGATATTTTCTACCTCAGTTCAATCCGTGTGAACCTGGGTTTGCTGCAGCCCGACATCAACGTCATGTGGGACCTGGCTCCCCATGACCTCTCTTTGATTCACTATATTCTGGGTTCTGAGGCCCAGCGAGTCGGAGCCAAGGGCGGGGTGTTCGTAAACGCAGTCAGCGATTTGCATGAGGTGGTCTACATGACGGTGATTTATGAGAATAACGTGTTAGCCAACCTCCGCTTGAGCTGGCTCGACCCGGTTAAGCAGCGCCGCCTCACCGTTGTAGGCAGCAAGAAGATGCTGGTGTACGATGACATCGCCGCCGACAAAGTCGTTCTGTTCGATAGGGGCGTGGAAGTACCGCCCTACTCGGTTACCGAAGACGAATTCCACGCTTCTTACCGTCACGGCGGGCAAACCGTTGTTCCATTGGAATGGACCGAGCCGCTGCGAGTGGAGTGCAATCACTTTGTCGAGTGCATTCAAAGCGGAAAAATACCTCGAAGCAATGGCGAGGTTGGGCTGAAAATTGTCCAAATACTAGAGACCGCCCAGAACTCCTTGCTAAATAGCGGTATCGAATTGGAGATTCTCTCCACCTGAAAGTTTTCGATAGAAATGTATGATAATTCATAACTCAGAATTTTCACCACACAGCAAAGCTTAAAAACTCTGTGTTCTCTGTGTCTCTGTGGTGAAATGTTTGTAAAATATTACTGAACCCAACTTGTCTTGGAGAGTGACCGATGGCTGGCGAGGTGCCTTTTGTTGATTTACTGGCCCAGCATGAAGGAATAAGGGATGAAATCGAGGCCGCAATTGCCGATATTATCAATCGCTCCGCCTTCATTGGAGGAGAATACGTGG
>CBDUUP010000310.1:0-5390 GCA_965370435.1 uncultured Anaerolineales bacterium
GCCTATCGTATTCATCTCTTTGAAAATGGCAAGCAAAGCCACCATCACGCCAAACGCCCGACCATGAAACGATTTTCCCAACCCATAGATCAAAGCTGGAAAAAGAGCTAACACGGATACTTGTAAAACGATAACTGACCGGTATTCTTCACCGGCGATTGAATGCAATCCGGCTAAAAATATCGCATACACCGGCCGGATGAGGCCTCTTTGGTTGTACCCATCCCCGTTTAATATTGCGTGGGAAAACTCATCGTAGACCTCAGCATCGGAGTATGGAAAAATTTCAGTGTTGGGCGGCAGAGGCGGAGGCGCAAAATAATTCCCCTCAAATGGGGCTGCATTCCAAAGGACCGCGGCGATGAACCATATGCCCAGGAAGATGGCGAGATCAATTCTGGTTCTTGGTGGACGGGTAACCTTTTCCTGGTCTGGTTCGATATTCCTGAGCTTTAGGTAGTACCCTCCAAACAAGAGAATTGCTCCAACCATACCAGAAATCAATATCTGATATCCGAGCAATGGCGCGCCTGGATGCCCCCAAAATCGTTCATCCGGCTCAATGCCTATGCCTGTCCAGGCAATTCCAATCCATAAAATCAGGAGAGCGATAAAGGCGATACTCCCCGCAATGACAATACGCCTTTGAGATTTGATGGGTTGCTTGAGGCTTATTTTTCCTCGCTCGCGAAGATGAATCAAGCACAACGCCAATGTCTGCCCACAGATCAATGCCAGCCAAATAATGATCGGACGCAGCCTCTCATAGTAGGCTTGAAAACGGACAAAATTATGTCCTGGGATGATACCAATCCAGCCAAACAGGATCAACAAACCAAAAGATGTCCCGGTGAGAAGGTAAAAATTCAGTTTCTCTATGAAATTATTGAAGTATGTTGGCTTCCGCCAGGATGCCACAGCCAATACAGAAAAAGCGCCGCTGACAAGAAAAATTCCCGCCATCATCAGGAGCCGTTGGAAAGAGAATCCCAACGCCAAGGCTCTGGCCGAGTCAGCGGGCAGGGAGAACAAATAAATCAAGGCGGCTGCCCCCTCAAGCGCCGCAACGGTGAAGTAGGCTTGGAGCAATTTCACCACCCGGGAAGGATCCGTTTTTGCCAACATGTAGCTATATTATATCAAATAGATTTTGGACAACACATTATTAGATGATTTTCACCCAAAGAGTGACTGTAAGGGACTCTCCAGCTACAGCATTAAAGTTACTCTGATTGGGCTTAAACAGCGCAACCGACCGCAGAGCGATCGGTTGCGAGCACAAGGAGGATAGGAGAAGTAAATCTTCTACCTACCACTTATGATGATATATAGCTGATTTTTCTTACCCCATTTACCAAATTAGGCATGGGAATCCCATAACGGCTCATCTACGCCGCGTTTTTTATTCTCATAACGAGCCATGACGAAGAGGGCGTCTGAGAGACGGTTGAGGTAAGATTGAACGAATTCCCCTACCGCCTCAACGCGAGCCAGGGCGACCAAGTCTCGTTCGGCGCGGCGGCAAACGGTTCGGGCCAGATGAAGATACGCCGCCCCCAGGGAGCCTCCCGGTAGAATGAAATTCTCCAGAGGGCCGACAACGTCGTTCAACTCATCTATCAATTTCTCAAGTTTCTCTATGTGGAGGGTTTCGATCCGGGGAAGCTGGATCTTTTCTTTATCCTCTTCGACGAAGGCCAGATCGGAACCCAGGTGAAATAGCTCGTTTTGGATGGAGGGCAAGGCCGTTTCCAGTCGTTCGCTCAACCCGTGAGCCAACCCCAGGCCAATCACCGTGTTGAGTTCGTCCACTGAGCCATAGGCCTGAATACGCAGCGCATCTTTGGAGACTCGCTGGCCGCCTCCCAGCGAGGTTTCACCGCCGTCACCCTTGCGGGTATAAAGTTTGGTTAATTTGGGCATGAGGAGATTATATCTTCTACGATTTACCCCGTCAACCAACCGAGGCGCGGTCAAACGCGACGCCAACTACCCAACAGATTTGAAAGTGAGGCTTTATTAACTTTGCCATTCGACACATTATGGGGTATCATAGTCACATGAGTTCCGCAAGCACAACTCAGTTAGCAGACCGGTTTGCGATCACGATCCGCTGGATGGCGATTTTGGGGGCGGCCGTCGCCGTGACCCTTCAAGCCAACACATTTACAGGAACGGCCGTCACTCTCTTGGTGGCCGGGGTATGGAACACTCTATTAACCATGCTGGCCGTGTTCAACCGGCGGCTGCCCTCCCACCGCGTTATAAGCATAGGGATAGACCTAATTCTGATCTATGTGCTCTTTTTTTACACCGGAACTATTTTGGGAAGCTTGATCTGGGTTGGTGTTTTAGCCGTCATCACAGGAGCAATTTACTTTGGACTGAAAGGCGCCTTGGTTATTACGGTTGTCAATACGATAGTTATGGGCGCGATGGGCCTGATCGATGCATCCTTAGAAGAAAGTGTCGTAATGGGAATTGGCATCTTTGTCATCAACCTGTTCGTTGCCTTGATCTTTGGCTTCCTCAGCCAACAGCTTGGTTCCAGGCTTCGCGATGAGTGGCGAGCCCAGTTCAGCGCCGAGCAAGATGCCGAACGTATTGACCGAGAGCGAATCACCGCCCTGTACAACCTCACCACTTCCCTCAGTTCATCGTTGAACTATAAAAGGGTTGTTGACATTGCCATGGATCTTAGCGCCAGCGCGCTCTCCTCGCCCGATCACCCCGGCGAGCGTCTGGTCAGCGCGGTCTTGTTGTTTGACGACGAAAACTTATTTGTCGCCTCCTCCCGCCGTTTTACACCTGCCGATACACGGACGATCTTGCCGGGTATCTCCGGGCTGATTGGGCGAACGATAAACGAAGGCGAGCCCCGCATCGGCAAAGACCCCGGCAGCGACCCAGAATTGGGGCGTATCGTCGCCATGCGAGCATGCTCCTCAGCATATTGTTATCCTTTGCGAACCGGGTTGGATACTTATGGCTTGATGGTCTTTGCCTACCCGGACCCAGAGTACTTCACCCCTGGACGCAAGGAGGTTCTGGAGATCATCGGCAAGCAAGCCCGCATTGCCATTCAGAACGCCCGACTTTACCAAGACCTGGAACTAGAAAAAGAGCGCATGATGGAGATCCAGGATGAGGAGCGCAAGAAACTGGCCCGCAACCTTCACGACGGCCCAACTCAGTCGGTGGCGGCGGTAGCGATGCGAGTCAACTTCGCCCGCCGTTTGATGGAGCGGGATCCTAAGGCGGCCTCGGATGAAATGTATAAGATTGAAGACCTGGCCCGCCGCACGACCAAAGAGATTCGCCACATGCTCTTCACCCTGCGGCCTCTGATCTTGGAGTCGCAAGGCCTGATCCCGGCCCTGGAAGCGATGGCCGAGAAAATGAAAGAGACCTTCGACCAAAACGTCATCATCGAGGCCAAACAGGATATTATTGACGAGCTAGAAATGGGTAAACAGGCAGTCGTTTTCTGGATCGCGGAGGAGGCGGTCAACAACGCCCGCAAACACGCCGAAGCCGCCCACATCTGGGTGCGGCTCACCCCCAACGGAAAGGATTTGGCGCTGTTAGATATTCAAGACGACGGCGTAGGGTTCAACGTAGGGGAGGTAGACGCCTCCTACGAACACCGCGGCAGTCTGGGAATGGTAAACATGCGAGAGCGGGCTGAGTTGGTCAGCGGGGTCTTGCAAATCGATTCGGCGGAAGGGAAAGGCACCCGTATTCAAGTCTGGATACCTCTGACAGAAGACGCCTCAGAACGGTTACGGCACGGAACAGGATAATGCCCCAAGACACCCCCTCCCCGCGGGGGTTGCGATGGATCGCCATCGTATGGGGGGTGATTTTTCTACTCTGGCTTCCGTTTGAAGACCTGGGGGTTCAAAGTGTAGGCTTGCTGGCCGCAGCCCTTTGTTTCTTGATGGCGTTCAGTTTCTTAAACCGTAATCAATCCCCTCAAAATAATCTGATTATGCGATACTCAATCACCGGGATAATAGCCGGGCTGACAACCGCGCCGCTGGCTGTCGCGCTGATGGCCTTCAAGAGCGGCGCGCACGGCCACACCCTCCCAGACTTCACCCCAGATCAAATGCTGACCATCCTACGGCGCGCTCCGGTCTGGAGCATGAGCGGATTGCTGATAGGTCTGGGAAGCGGGTGGTGGCGTTTGTCACGCCAGAAATGAGCAATAGATCCCAATCCGACGGCGCTTTCATATCCAACTTTCAGTTGACGACAAGGAGACCCAAAAATGCCAAAAGCGGCTGGATTATATTACTTCGCATCTGAGCGGGGAAACACCTCAACGCCACCGGTGATATTGATCCACGGAGCAGGAGGCACTCACCTCCACTGGCCGCCGGATGTACGCAGGATGCCCCAACAACGGGTCTATGCACTTGACCTGCCGGGGCATGGTAAATCCGACGGCTCTGGGGAGCAATCTATCCAGGCCTACGCCCAACACGTATTATCCTGGATGGAAGCCATGAATTTCTTTCAAGCCGTCTTCGTCGGCCACTCAATGGGCGGAGCAATAGCCCTTACGCTTGGTCTAGAGCACAACGATCAAGTCGCCGGACTGGGCTTGGTCGGCACTGGGGCGCGGCTGCGAGTCGCTCCTCAGATTCTGGAAGCCACAGCCAGCCAGACCGGGTTCGACAACGCGGTAAAAATGATCACCCAGTGGGCATTCGGGCCTAATGCTGACCCCCGACTGAAAATATTGGCCGAAGAGCGAATGGCAGAGACCCGGCCGAGCGTGCTGCATGGGGATTTCGTGGGATGCGATCTATTCAACCAGATGGAGGAAGTCCAGAATATACAACGCCCCACGCTGGTTGTTTGTGGAGAGGAGGACAAACTAACCCCCTCCCGCTACTCGAAGTATCTGGCTGAGACTATCCCAGGGGCGCAGTTGAAGTTGATCCCCGACGCTGGGCACATGGTGATGCTGGAGAGACCATCGGCGGTCGCGAAAGCTCTAGGGGAGTTCCTCGAGGCTATTCCTTATACGCCGGGCAGCGGGTGAAAACATAAGATGAGTGGATTATTTACACTAAGCCCGTGTCTAAAAATAACTTCCCTGTTTAGGATATCGTTTTCTTGAGCAAAGAAAGCCGCTCATGTTATTCGTAAAATGGGAAGATACATTTAGACACGCCCGTAGGGTTATGCCTGGCCCTCACCCCGCCCCAAGCCCCAGCCCATAGAAAATAAACTTCTCATCTCACGTAGGGGCGAAGCGTTGCTTCGCCCAGGCGCGCCAACAAACATATTCTTCATCATAATCACCCTTTTTTGGTTTTTATTCGCGCTATTCGCGTGATTAGCGGATAAATGTTTTTAGGTTTTTCTTCGTGTCTTGG
>CBDUUP010000311.1:0-5375 GCA_965370435.1 uncultured Anaerolineales bacterium
TGGCTGACGATGGCGGTGGAGACCGGGCCGGGGGAAACCACTGCGCCAAAGCCACCCAGGACTGAGAAAACGAAGATGTCCAGAAAGGAGGAAGTTGGCATGGGAAAAATCCTGTCGGGGTTAGATGGGGTATTCTATCACGGGCGGGGGAATCTCTATGGTCAGGTCTTGATTGGCGGTGGTAAAAGGGATTCCTCGTCGGGCGATGAAACTGCCCTTCTTGGAATGACAATTAAGAGTTTATGTTTCGTGGGGAATTGGAGAAGCCATAATAGATGAAAGAAAAAGGGCGGCCGGAAGGCCGCCCTTATGGTTAGTGGATGGGTTGGCGGTGGAAGATCAGTTGTCGTCCCAATCTCCGGCGATGGGCAGTAGGCCTGAGCCGCCGATTCCATAGATGAAAGTCAGGTCAGCCGCGCCTTGGGAATTGGCATAGCGCAGGCGGAACTGGCTGGTGGGTTCAATGTAGACGCCGGGATTGTCGTCCCCGTCGCCGTCCCAGTCGCCGACGATGGCCTGGGCTACGCTCCCCGCCGGACCGAACTTGAACTGATAGTTCGACGGGCCGGCGCTGTTGCTGTTGCGCAATCTGAAGATGCCATCGCTGGTGGTGTAGACGCCGATGGTGTCCACGCCATTGCCGTTCCAATCCCCGGCCAGGGGAGTACCGCCGGTAGGCCCAAAGTCGAACTTATAATCTGGCGGGCCGAGGTCGTTGCTGTTGCGCAGATAAAAGCGGCCGTTAGTGGCTGCATAGATGCCGATGGTGTCGGTTCCATCCCCGTCCCAATCCCCGGCTAGAGGGGCGACGTTGGCAAGTTTTGGATCGGCGATAGTGATGTCCGCCGGGCCTGCGGTGTTGGTGTTGCGCAGCCTGAACTCTCCCGCCGGGTCGTACACGCCGATGGTGTCCACGCCGTCGCCGTCCCAGTCACCGGTGATGGGAATACCGTTGACGATGTCGGCGGCGAAGAGGAAATCAAAGTCTGGCGCGCCGGCGTCGTTGGTCAGGCGCAGCTTGAAGCTCCCCGCCGCAGGGTCGAAGGTGCCGACAGTGTCCTGCGGGGAGTAGATTCCGGCGTCCCAGGTGTCATCATCCTGGCCGGGGTTCAGGGTGAAGGTGATGGTCTGGCCGGTGGCGGGGTTGGGATCGCTGTCCAGGGCATCGTCTCCGCCCTGGTCTTGGAGGCTGAAGGAAGGACTGGTGAATTTCAGATAGTATTGACCGTGGGGGAGGTCGGTGAAGGTGTAGGAACCGTCAGCGGCGGTACGGGTGGCATTCACTAAAACCGCTGCTCCGGTGAATATTTTGACCCGTATCCCTTTCAGGCCGGGTTCCCCCCCGTCCTGGATTCCGTCGCCGTTAAGATCGAGCCAGACGAAGTTCCCCACCGAGGCCGAGGCGGTGAAGATGGAAGCCGCGCCTGCGTTGTGGGCCAGGGTGTCATCCAGGGTTGAGCCGATCAAGGCTGTGCCGCCGCTGTAGGCGATGGCATTGCCGAATGCAGTCTTGGGAACTGCGTCGGCGCGAATGAGTTTTTGCACCTGGCTCCAGGATTGGTCGCGATCATAGATGTAAACTGAGCCAGTCCGAAGGCCAAGATCATCGTCGTAAGGCGCTCCGACCAAAACGTCGTTCCCATCGGTGGCGATGGCGGTGCCGAACTTGTTCCAGGCGGCGCCATCGGCGGCGGTCAACTTGGTGACTTGTCCCCAAGTGTCGGCCCCGCCCTGGTTGCGGTCAAAGACGAAGGCGGCCCCGGAGTCGGCGCCTTTGTCATCGTCGAAGGGGGCTCCGGCGGCGATGGTGTCGCCGCTGAGAGAAACAGCTCGGCCAAACTGGTCGCCGGCCGCGCCGCTGGCGGAGGTGATCTTGATGCGTTGGCCCCAGACGTTAGCCCCGCCGAGATCGCGTTCAAAGACGTAAACCGCGCCCTGGCTGGCGCTCTCGCCGGATGCGCCTACGGCCAGGGTGTCGCCGTCGAGGGCGATGGAGATGCCAAAGCGGGCTCCAACCGCGGCGTCGGAGGCGGTGATCTTGACTCGTTCGCCCCAATTGTCGGCGCCGCCCAGGTTGCGTTCGAAGATGTAGACTGCCCCGATGCTGCCCCCATCCCCGTAGGCGGCTACGGCGGCGGTGTCGCCGTTTATGGCGATGGCCGCCCCGAAATAGTTATAAGCGCCGCCATCGGAGGCGGTGAGCTTAATGACCTCGCCCCAATTATCGGCTCCGCCCAAGTCTCGGTAAAAGACGTAGGCCGCGCCGGTATCGTTGGCCGGGTTCCAATGGGACCCGACCACCAGGGTGTCTACACTGATGTCCAGGGCGGTGCCGAAGTAGTTATTGGCGGCCCCGTCGGAGGCGGTGACCTTTTTGACCTCGCCCCAGTTGTCGACGCCGCCTTGGTCGCGGCCGTACACGTAGGCTGCGCCGGATCTGCCGTTATTGAAGCGGGCGCCGACCACGCCGGTAGCGCCGTCGAGAGCGACCGCATTCCCGAAGTAGTCGCCCTCCGCGCCGTCGCTGGCAGTCAATTTGTTGTCTTCAGTGTAAGCGCCGATCACCGGCGAGGAAGCGAGACTCTCGGTCCGGCCGGCGCGGTCAGCGAGAGCCGGAATGGGAATCATGCTGACCAGCAGCGCAGCCAGGATCATCGCGCTGAACGCCCGGCGGACAGTCTGGCGAGCGCTGAAAGATATTGAGGTACCCATAACATTCTCCTTTGAGTGTGGCGGCAGGCAGCAAAAAGCATTGGCCTGAGATAGGATACAAGGACTGAAACCCGGCAGCCGAAGCAGTGTAATTCAAGGAACCGGTAAGAATGAAGGTCATTTACCGGAAGGGCTGCGTCCTTGAAGATGCCAACTCAACTTTTATTGTACAATATTTTGCCATTTTTCCGGTATTGGAATGCTTACCAATTATGTTAGGAATTTAGATGGCTGGACTGTGTAACATGCAAAGAACCTCCCGCAGGTTTGGTTTGAAACAACATAATTCAAGGAAAAATCAGACTGTATTGAACATTTCAACCCGAGAGATGAGCTGCGGGAGGTTTAAGCTGATAGCATTTGCGCTTACATCAATCATCAGGCCTGCTTGCCTTTGCTATCCCCTTGCTCTATAATTACGCGGCTGCCTTCACCTATCCCTTTCCGTTGAGGAGAGACCATGACGCAAATCCAATCTACCCGGCTTTACCTTACTATGCCCGCGCCTTTCGATTTTAAGGCGGCGGCCTATTCGCATGGATGGGTGGTATTGGCGCCCAATTCCTGGGAGGAGGCGCGGGGAGCCATGCAGCGGGTGGAAAGACTCGTTGATGGCGAGGTTGTGCTGCTGGAATTGCATGGGGCGGGGAGCGAGGAGAAGCCCAGGATTAGCATTGGTGTGGAGCATCGAGGGACGTTGAGCAAGGCGGCCCGGGCCGAGATCAAGGCGGGGATTAGCCGAATGTTCCGGCGGGAGGAGGATTTCTCCGAGTTTTATGCCGCTTGCCGGGCGCGGGGAGGGCATTGGCTGCGCTTGACCAAGGGGTTGGGGCGGTTACAGCGTTCGCCCACTTTGTTCGAAGATGTGGTGAAGACGATTTGCACCACCAATATCCAGTGGTCGGGCACCAAGAGCATGACGCGCAATCTGGTGAATGCGCTGGGCGCGCCGTTCCCCGGCGACCGGGCGCGGAAGGCTTTCCCCACGCCGGATACGGTCGCGGCGGCCTCGCCGGAATTGCTGGCTGAGGCGCGTCTGGGGTACCGCGGGCCTTACGTGAAGGAATTGGCCGAGAGGGTGGTCTCGGGGGAATTGGACCTGGAAGCCCTGCGCGATCCAACTATTCCGCTGGCGGAGTTGAAGAAGCGGTTGTTGGCGATCAAGGGGGTGGGGAATTATGCGGCCCACACGTTGATGATGATCTTGGGGTATTACGGAGAGCTGGCTTTCGACACGGCTCTGCGTGATTTTGTGGCGAAGCGATACATGGATGGCAAGACTCCGACGGAGGAGGATGCGTTGGCGATCTACCAGGATTGGGGGAAATGGAAGTATCTGGCTTATTGGTTCGATTTGTGGGAAGAGGTGGAGCCGGAGGAGCTTTAAGAAGGATGAAAGATGAAATGCAAGGGACGAAGGATGAAGGCGGAAGGATGAAAAAACTTTGGCGGTTGCCGGAAGGGTTGGTTTTGGTTGTGCCGTTTGTTTTGCTTTCGCCGGTGCTGCTGAGAGGGCAGGCGATGTTCTGGGGAGTACCCAGCTTGCAGTTCATCCCCTGGTGGGCGCAGGCCTGGGAGACGGTATTGTCGGGGCATTTGCCTTTGTGGAACCCGCTGGTGGGGATGGGCGCGCCATTGTTAGCCAACTACCAGACCGGGTTGTTATACCCTCCTAACTGGTTATATTTTCCTTTATATGGACTAGGCGGGACGCCGTGGATGGCCTGGGGGATGGCTTTGCTGGTGGCTGTCCATCTGGCCTGGGCGGGGCTGGGCATGGCCCGGTTGATCCGACGCCTGGGACTGCCTCCCCTGGCGCAGACGGTGAGCGGGTTGGCTTTTGGGATGGGGGGGTATATGGTGGCCCGGTCGGGATTTTTGAGTATCAATGCGGCGGTTGCGTGGCTGCCGTGGATACTCTTGGGGGTGTTGAACGTGGTAACGTTGAACGTTGAAACGTTAAACATTGGAACATCGAAAGGGTGGAAGCTTCAGACGGTGTGGTTGGGTGTTTTTATAGGGATGCAGTTGTTGGCGGGGCACGCGCAGACGAGTTGGTATACGATGCTGCTGGCAGTTGCAATGGGGAGCTTCTGGGCGTGGCAGAAAGGCCGCCAAGACGGAGATTCGCGTAGCCAAATTTTGTTGAGGGCCTGGGGGAGGATGGGGTTGGCGGTAGTGATCGGCCTGGCGTTGGCGGCGATCCAACTGCTACCCACGGTGGAGTATTTGCTGAATTCACAGCGTTCTGGGTCGGTGGACGTCGAGGTTTTCGCCACCTATTCGTTCTCGCCGTGGCGATTTTTGTCCATGCTGGCCCCGGATTTATACGGCAATCCGGTGCGGGGGGATTATGCGGGCTATGGCAATTATTGGGAGGATGACATTTATCTCGGTTTGCTGCCGCTGCTCCTTGCCGGGATGATGATCCTGGGACGAGGCAAGACTAAAGCGCGGAAAAATCTGGTGAGGTTCCTGGTGGTCTTGATGGGGGTCTCTTTCCTGCTGGCGCTGGGGAAGAATACGCCGGTGTTCTTGTGGCTTTTTGAACACGTGCCTACTTTTGATATGTTCAATTCGCCGACCCGGTTCAGCCTCTGGGCGGTGTTTGCGTTGGCATTGCTGGCGGGATATGGCGCGGCGCGCTGGCGGCGGCCGGAGGG
>CBDUUP010000312.1:0-5373 GCA_965370435.1 uncultured Anaerolineales bacterium
TGCTGCGCCGCCTGCGGGGAGGCGCCCACCAGGTCTTCACCGGCCTGGCTGTTTTCCGCCCCGACGAGAACCTCACCCTCACCGACCTGGCCGTCTCCGAAGTGCCCATGCGCTCTTACGGAGACGACGAGATCGAAGCCTACATCGCCACCGGCGACCCCTTCGATAAAGCCGGAGCCTACGCCATCCAGCATCCCCAATTCCACCCGGTGGAGAACCTGGCAAGCTGCTACGCCAACGTGGTCGGGCTGCCGCTCTGCCATCTGGTGCGCACCCTGGCCCAGTTGGAAGTCAACCCCAGCGCCGACGTACCCCAGGGATGCCAAAACACCCTGCGCTACCAATGCCCCATTTACGAGCAGGTACTGCGAGGAGACCTATGAAAACCCGCCTTTGGATTATCCTGATCTTCCTTATGCTTCTGGCCGGATGCGGCAAGGAATCCACGCCCACGCCTTTTGGTCCGAATCCCACCCTGCTGCCGGTCCAACATATCACCCTCACACCCCCCCCAACCCCAGACCCCGATACCGCCGCCCGCGCCTACCTGGACGCCTGGACCGTAGGCGACCTGGAAACCATGTACGCCTTGCTCACCCCCCTCAGCCAGGACGCCAAAAGCTGGGAGGACTTCTTCACCCACTACGATGGCATCCGCCGAGAGATCAACCTGGTCGAGGTGCGCTACGAGATCCTTTCTCTGTATGAACCTACTGGCACATCAGCCGAAGTCAAATTCCGCGTCACCATGACCACCGCCCTGGTCGGCGATATCCAGAGCGATACCGATATGCTCTTGAGCCTCAGGGACAACCAATGGCGAGTGGAGTGGGACGACCGGCTGGTGCATCACATGCTGGAAGGAGAGAACTACCTCAGCCTGACCCGCACCGCCCCGCCCCGGGGCAGCATCTACGACCGCAACGGAAATCCCCTGGCCGCCTATTCAGAAGGGATCGTCTCCGTCTATCTGGACAGCAGCCGGATTGACCCCGAAGAAGAAGACGCCATGCTTTCAGCCTTGAGCCGGGTCCTGGGATATTACCCCTCAGTCATCCAGTCCTACTACTACAATAAGCCCGAAGGTTGCTGCTACCCCCTGGGGCAGTTCTCCCCTGCAGAGTTGGAGCAGCACCGGCGAACCCTGGAAAATTGGGTCCACATGGGGGTAAGTTGGCGGGTGGATACGTACAATGGCCGCTTGTACAATACCAGCGGAGTGGCTCCCCACGTCACCGGCTACACCTGGGAAATCCCCGAAGACCAATTCGAAGAGTACTTCAACCAGGGCTACCGAGCCGGCGACCGGGTGGGCGTCGTCGGGCTGGAATACTGGGCCGAGTCCTACCTGGGAGGCTCCTTCGGCGGCAGATTATACGTCCGGGAAGGGGATACCAATATCGCCACCCTCCTGGCCGAAACCCCCTCCCTGCCCGCCCATGACATCTACACCACCCTGGACAAAGATCTGCAGATCGTCGCCCAGCAATCCCTCCTGGGTTTCAACGGCGCGGTGGTGGTGATGGAAGTGGACACCGGACGGGTGCTGGCAATGGCCTCCTCCCCTCACTTTGACCCCAATGCCTTCACGCCCGGAAACTTCAACGCCCAATTCTATTTTGACGCCATCCTCAATTACTATAACGAACCCTATCTTCTCAACCGCGCCGCTCAGGGACAGTACCAACTGGGATCGGTGTTCAAAACCATCGTGTTTCCAGCCGCCCTGGAAAGCGGCCTGTTTTCCCTCCAGCATGAATTTTCCTGCGGCCACACCTGGAATAGGACCGGCGTTCCATATGAAGACTGGACCCTCGCCAAAGGAAAACCGGCCAGCGGTCTGTTGACCTTTTCGGAGGGGCTGATGCGTTCCTGCAACCCTTATTACTATGAAATTGGGTATACGCTCTACAGCGCAGGAATGGAAAATCTTGTGCCCGACCTGGCCCGCAACTTCGGCCTGGGCAGCCCCACCGGCATAGAAGTGATCGGTGAAGAAGACGGGCTGATTGAAAACCCCGAGAACGTGGACGCCGCAGTGCAGATGGGCATCGGCCACGGCCTGTTAGTCACCCCGCTGCAAGTAGCAGACTATATCGCCGCCATCGCCAACGGCGGTACTCTCTATCGCCCCCAATTGATCGAGACCATTCAAACCATAGAAGGCGAACAGACCTTCACCTTCGCCCCGGAGGAAGTCGGCGCTCTGGATGTCAGCCCAGAAAACCTGCAAGCCCTCCGCAACGCGATGGTCCTGGTGGTCGCCAATCCTCGGGGCACCGCTTACCACATTCTGGGATACCTCTCCACCATCTTGCCCCTGGCCGGAAAGACCGGGACCGCCCTGGAACTCAACCGGGATCCCCACGCCTGGTTTGCGGGATATTCCTATGCCAACCGCGCCGGCAAACCGGACATCGCCGTGGTCGTCCTCATCGAACACATCGGCGAAGGATCCGATTACGCCGCTCCCATTTTCCGGCGCATCATGCAAAGCTACTTCGGCTACAACCTCACCGCCCTCCCCTGGGAATCCCGCACCGGCGTTCTGGCCACCCCCGAACCCGAAGGCACCCCCTCCCCCGACGAAACCGAGACGCCGTGATTGGTCTGAGTGGTCGGAGTGGTTGCAACAGATCAATCACCATAGGCCATTTGTCTTTAGGAATCGAGGCTTTAGCCGGGTCTCGTACGCCAGTTCATCCGGCTGAACCGCTCGCCGCGGCCACAGAGAACTCAGAAAATTCAAGCTTTTCTCTCTAAGCGAAGCGGCGAACTCTGTGTCTCTGTGGTGAAATGTTTGTAAAGTCCAAATAATTCATTGATGAAATATCTCACCTCAAACAGTTAGTAAGGTAAAATAAGGGCATGGAGTTAGAACGCGCCATCGTAATCAAGTACGCATCAGGATTCTATACCCTAGAAACCGGGGAAGGCGAAATCGTCGCCCGCCTGCGAGGACGCCTCAAACGCGGCCCTCGCACCGGCGACATCCTGGCCGTCGGCGATTGGGTCCAGATCAGCCGCCAGCAGGATGGCAGCGCCATGATCGAAGAAATTGAAGAACGCCAGCGGTCCCTCTCCCGCCTGGCCCCCACCCCCCGGGGCGAATACGAACAAGTCATCATCGCCAACCCCGACCAGGCCGTCTTCGTCTTCGCCTGCACCCAGCCCGAACCTCGCCTGCGCATGTTGGACCGCTTCCTCATCATCTCCGAAGAACGAGAGATACCCTCCCTGATCGTCGCCAACAAAGTGGACCTGGTGGGCAAAGAAGCGGCCAAGAGCCTTTTCGATCGTTATGCTGACATAGGGTACGACCTCATATACACATCAGTCAAGGAACTGCTCGGTGTCGAAGAACTACACCAACGCCTGAAGGGCCAGATCTCCGTATTGGCCGGGCCATCAGGAGTGGGCAAATCCAGCCTGCTCAACGCCATCCAACCCGGATTGGGCCTCGCAGTCCGAGAGATCAGCAAAACCTCCCGCAAAGGACGCCACACTACCGTAGTGCGCCAGATGTTCCCCCTGGAAGGAGGCGGCTACGTGGCCGACACCCCCGGCCTGAAAGCCCTGGCCTTATGGGATATCGAACCGGAAGAACTGGACGGATACTTCCCGGAGATCAGCCCCCTGGTGGCCGACTGTCAGTTCAGCAGCTGCAGCCACATCCACGAACCCGGCTGCGCGGTGAAATTAGCGGTAGAAGAAGGCCGCATCCACCCCGAACGCTACGATTCTTACGTCCGGATCCGCCTGGCCGACGAAGAGTAATCCAAAACCGGCCCAGCCACCCGATGTCAGGGAGACGCCCAACCTCTCGCAGGTTGGTATGGAAGCAGCCATTTGCAAGGAAAAATTCAGGCTAGAATGAAACTCCGGTTTGAGAGACTACCTTCGGGATGTTTAAGGCGACAACATTTGCGTGCGCACTATTATTGGGATGGGGGACATGATATAATTTTATTGTTGGCATTAAAAGGTGGAAGGGAGACGAATTATTGATTGGCGCGGTAGAGTTTCATCGCTAACCAATCATGAAATTGGTATCGCGGTCAAGAACAATTTTCAAGAAGGTTGACTTGCAATAAGATTATCAAGTGATGAGGCTCAGGTTGAAATGGATAAGTTGACCAATGAAGAAAAACGAGTAGACATCTATACTTCAGTACATCAACCTACTATTTCTTCAGAAGTGTCTCCAGATACTCCTCTTGAAAATCTGAACCTCAATTGGCGCGAAAAAGATTTACCCGAAAGATCAAGAACCAAACATGTTCATAGACTGCATCCCTACTTGGGAAAGTATATTCCTCAATTAGTTGAGATTTTCCTGCGAAAATATTTTACCTCCGACCAAAAAGTGCTTGATCCGTTTTGTGGTTCAGGAACTACTCTGGTTCAGGCCAATGAGTTAGGAGTTCACTCTGTGGGGTACGATATTTCCGCATTTAATGTTCTCTTATCGAAAGTAAAAACGGCCAGGTATGACACCAAAAAAGCTAAACGTGAAATTCTAGATATATTAGAAAAAGTTCAACTAGCTACTCAAGACCCACCGCCCTTACAACCTCGACTATGGAATATCCACCCAACATTAACAACATTATCAACTGATGATAATGAGTATCTTCGAAACTGGTTTTCACCAAATGCATTGAGCGAACTTCTTGTCTATCGTCACTACATTAAAATTGAAGACTACGAGTATAAGGATCTACTAAGAATTATTCTTTCCCGGGCTGCTCGTTCTGCTCGTTTGGTTAAACATTTCGATTTAGATTTCCCCAAAGAACCCCAAACTGAACCCTATGACTGTTATAAACATTCACGAACATGCAAACCTGTTCAAGAGGCTTTTAAATTCCTGAAACGTTACAGCATAGATACAATTAGAAGAATTACAGAATTCTCTGCTTTGCGAACCGATGCTCAAGTGGACATACATCATGAAAATAGCCTCACCGGTAACTTTCCAAATATCGATGGAGTAATAACGAGTCCTCCATACGTTGGCCTAATAGACTATCACGAACAACATATTTATGCTTACCATTTATTGGGCTTAGAAGATAAGAGGGGTGATGAAATTGGCCCCGCGACGAATGGTAAAAGCCAAAATGCCAAAAGCGCCTACAAACGAAGCCTTGCAACAGTTTTTAGTCATGCTGCTGATGCTATGCCTAGTGGAGGCAGAATGATCGTGATCGCTGGTGATAAACATAATTTATACGATGATATTGCAAATCAAGCGGGTCTTGAAATTGAAGATGTAGTACAACGGCATGTAAATCGTAGAACTGGAAGACGTACCAACGAATTTTACGAGTCAGTATTTATCTGGCGAAAACCATAAACGCAAAATAAAAT
>CBDUUP010000313.1:0-5286 GCA_965370435.1 uncultured Anaerolineales bacterium
CCAGTCTTTCAAATAAGGTAAAGAGAAGGCCTAATGTTCTCTTAATTATTCTCCACCTGGCCGGAAAGAACTAGATCACCCATCACGACGCACTAATTTGTGGGCCAGTTCGATGAGCGCTTCTCCGGCCTCTCCTTGAGGATTTATATCTTCTAGCAACTCTAAGGCCTGGCCGGTGAGGTGGTCGGCGGTTTCCTGGGTGAAGGTTAGGGCGCCCTCGCTTTCCAGTTGGGCGGCAATGTCGGGCACCTCTTGGGGGGTAATTTTCCCTTCTCGCCAACGGATAGCAAAGAGTCCGTTTTGCTGCAAGCCATAAAGCACGGGCAAGGATTTTTTCCCGGAGATCAAATCGCTGGCGGCGGATTTTCCCATTTGGGTGGCGTTTCCCCATATTCCGAGCAGGTCATCGGTGACTTGGAATGCCAGACCAATGCGCTCTCCGAATTGGCGGAAGAGGAGAAGGGTATCCTCGTCTACCTCCGCGGTTAATGCCCCAAGTTCGACACAGGCAGCGATCAGGGCGGCGGTTTTTCCCTGGATCATGGCCCAGTAGTCGTCAAGCGTCAGGTCGTTGCGGGATTCGTAGGAGATATCCAGGTATTGACCCTCGGTGAGGGTGAGGCTTGTATGGGGAAGTAACTGCGAGGCTTGGAGGGCGGTTTTTGGTGAGACGGCGCTATTCAGGCGAGTGAGGGCGATGTGGGCAAGGGCGAACATCGAATCTCCGGCATTGATCGCCAGGGGGATACCCCATTTAGTCCAGACTGTGGGGCGGCCGCGCCGGAGCGGGCTGTCATCTTGAATATCGTCATGGATAAGGGAAAAGTTGTGGATGAGTTCAACTGCCGCCGCAGCGGGCAATGCCCGGGTCCATTCACAGCCGGTGGAGGCGGTGGTAAGCAGGACCAATAATGGGCGCACCCTCTTTCCTCGGGCGTTGGTCCCGGCCCCTTCTCCTTCCCAGCCGAGATGGTAAGCCAACATGCGGTGAAGTTCGTCCAGGCCCGGTCGCTGGGTGATGGAGACGATTTCCTGTAACTCACTCTCAATTGCAGGAAGCATGCGTTCCATGAAATTATTCAATGGCATGGGTGGGAAGCTCCATAAGTAGAAGGGCGGGGATTAGGGCGGGGTCTTTATTTTGGTTTTTTGGATGCTGGCGATTATACCAGGGAGGTTTTGCCGAGTTCGCTGAGATTGGAGGCTCCGGCGGCAAACATACATATTTGTAATTCTCGTTTGATTCGGTTTATGGTTCGGATGAGGGC
Source organism: uncultured Anaerolineales bacterium (assembly GCA_965370435.1). Taxonomy (GTDB): domain Bacteria; phylum Chloroflexota; class Anaerolineae; order Anaerolineales; family UBA11579; genus CBDUUP01. The sequence goes on from CBDUUP010000313.1 coordinate 1,269, forward strand.
CTCTTCCGACTCTTCGGCAGCCAAAAGGAATTGGCGGGCCATCCCGCCCAGGGATGCGCCCAGGGCGATGCACTTGGCAATGTCAATGCCGGTCTTGATCCCGCCGGAAGCAAATATCAAACCCTCTGCGGAAGCCCGGCGCACCTGGATGATGGACTCGCTGGTGGGGATACCCCAATCTTTGAAAGCCGCGGCTAATTGGAACTGCATGGGGTCCTCAGTTCGATACATCTCAACCTGGGACCAGGAAGTGCCGCCCGCGCCGGCCACGTCAATGGCGGCGATGCCCGCATTGAACAAGGCTTGGGCGGTTTGCTCAGAGAATCCCCAGCCGACTTCTTTGGCGACGACGGGCACGGGGAGTTGCTTGCAAATGGTTTCTATTTTATTCAATAGGCCGCTGAAGCGTGTATCGCCTTCCGGTTGTAAGGCTTCTTGTAAGGCGTTGAAGTGGAGGATGAGGGCGTCGGCTTCGATCATCTCTACAGCTTCTTGACAGTGTTTGAGAGCATAACCGTAATTCAACTGGACTGCGCCCAGGTTGGCGAAAAGAAGAACATCGGGCGCAAACTGCCTGACCTGGAAGGTGGGAGCCAAATCCGGCTGTTCAATAGCAGCTCGTTGAGATCCCAGCCCCAAAGCAATGCCAGTTTCTTGGGCGGCTTGGGCCAGGGTCTGGTTGATCTGGGCTGCTTCGGGCGTGCCTCCGGTCATGGATGAAATAAGAATGGGCGCTCGGAGGGGGCGTCCGAAAATGCGGGAGCCAAGATCCACCGCTTCGAGGTCCATTTCTGGCAATGCTTGATGAGTGAAGGTGTAGGCTTCCAGCCCGGTGGTTATCCCCGATAGGACATCTTCTTCAAGATTAATACGGATGTGTTCGGATTTTCGTGAACTGGTAGGCGTAACTTTTTTCATTGGCTGGTGTTGTTGTGGGATGAAGTTATCTTACCAGCCTGAGTCAATGTTGTCAATAACTTGACAGCTAGCTCAATAGCGTTACAATACCCAGGCATGACATAATCAAATATTTTGGAGGCAGCCTTATGGCTAGTAAAGAAGAAGTATTAACAGAGATCAAAGCTATTGTTGTTGATTTATTAGGCGCTGATGAGGACAAGATAGAAGAAAGTTCCTCATTCCGCGAAGACCTGGAAGCCGACTCGCTTGATTTGGTTGAATTGATCATGGCTTTTGAGGATAAATTTGGGGGTGAAATTTCCGACGAGGATGCCCAGAAAATCTCGACGGTTGGCGAGGCTGTAGAATACGTTCTCACTCGAATGAGCTAAACTAGAATCCGATAGACAGCTTCAGAAGGCGCGGAGTCATCCGCGCCTTCTGTCTTGTTTTCTAGAGCAGCGAAAAAATCGGCCGGTGATATGGCCGGTTTTTGGGGTAAGTATTTGGGTGTTACGGCCAGGGATGAATACTCATCTGTCTGGCAAATGGGTTCGATTATCAATGAATCGGCCGGTTAAGTGACAGTTTAAGGATGGATTCTAGATGTCACCAGCCTAAGAAGTCGATTAATATTTTGGATTTATAGTTGACATATTCCCCTTAGCTGGTTATAGTGTGCCTTGCACACCCTAATCCAACTCGTCGGAGGAACAATCTCATGAAGAGAGCGACCATTTTCACCATCGTGGGCATCATTCTTTTGTCCATGATTCTCACCGGCTGCAAAATAAAGCCCACTGCAGCGCCCCGTAATACTTCAATAGTTATTCGGGCGACTAGTGTTGATGACCCCGGAGCCGGCGGGACCCCAGATCCAACTGGAGAAGGAGGAGAGACCGAAGTGGTGGGGATTGTTGTCCCTGCCGATATTCCACTGCCAGACGGCATTTACAATCTCGTGGTTATGCGGGAGGGGACCCAGATCGAATTCCGCATTGATGGCAACATGGAAGATGTCCACGCGTACTTCGCGGAAGAACTGCCCAAGTACGGCTGGGAAGAAACCCGCACGCCGGACTCAGTTGTTGGCTCGATGGGATCAATGGTTCGGGAAAATGCAAACGGCGACCGCCTCTCGGTTGATATGCAGTTCAATCAAATTGGAGACTTCGTCGTTATCAAGATCGCCATAAGTCGAAAGTAGGCAGCTTTTATACAGCCAGAGATACAGGTTAATGCATCGCTTGTATCTCTGGTAGATCTAGCCTGTTTTGGGGAGAGAGATCAGTCCCCCAAGAGATTGGGGATTTCTTCTGGGTGTTTGGCAACCCGGACGCCAGCCTGCTCCAAAGCTTTAATTTTGTCTGCGGCTAGACCAGAGCCGCGTTCTACGATCGCGCCGGCGTGTCCCATGCGCTTGCCGGGAGGGGCGGTTTGTCCGGCGATGAATCCGACAACCGGCTTGGTCATCTGATCCTGAATAAATTCAGCGGCTCTTTCTTCGTCGCTGCCGCCGATCTCTCCGATAAGGACCACTTTTTCGGTCATCGGATCTCCCTCGAACATCCTGAGAACGTCAATGAAATTGGTTCCGTTCACCGGGTCTCCGCCGATCCCTACGCAGGTGCTGGCGCCTTTCCCGGCTTCTTTGAGGGCGTAAAGCACCTCGTAGGTGAGGGTGCCAGAGCGGGAGACAACGCCCACATTGCCGGGGATGGCAATGTCGCCGGGGATGATGCCTACTTTAGCTTCACCGGGAGTGAGCAAGCCGGGGCAGTTTGGCCCGATAAGGCGGACGCCTTTCTGGTCCAGGTAATTTCGGACCCGCATCATGTCTTGGATGGGGACTCCTTCGGTCAAGCAGATGAGTAAAGGAATGCCCGCGTCGGCAGCTTCGTACATGGCGTCGGCTGCGAACCGGGCCGGGACGAAGATGATGCTGGCGTTTATCTCTCGGGTTTGGGCAGCGATCTTGACCGAATCAAAGACCGGAATCTTGCCTACCCATTCACCGCCCTTGCCGGGTGTAACGCCGGCGTCGATCCGGGTGCCATAGGCAACCATTCTTTCAGTATGGAAGAGACCTTCTCGACCGGTTATGCCTTGTACCAACAGGCGGGTGTTTTTATCTACTAGTATGCTCATGGGGTCACGCTCCCTTAGCGGCTGCGACGGCTTTCTCGGCCGCCTGGGCAAGGGTTTCGGCGGTGATCATGTCGGCGTCGATGAGCAGTTGGCGGCCTTCTTTTGCGTTGGTCCCCACCAGGCGGACAATCATGGGAACATCGGGCTTGATCTCTTCTAGGGCAGCCAGGATGCCGCGAGCCACCTCGTCGCAGCGGGTGATGCCGCCGAATATATTGATGAGGACGGCTTTTACGCCCGGGTCGCTGAGGATGATACGCAGCGCGGCGGCAACTTTTTCAGCGTCAGCCCCACCGCCAATGTCGAGGAAATTTGCCGGTTGGCCGCCAAAGAGTTTGATGATGTCCATGCTGGCCATGGCCAGTCCGGCGCCGTTGACCATGCAGCCAATCTCCCCGTCGAGTTTGATGTAGGTCAGGCCGTACTTACGGGCATTGATCTCGGCTGGAGCTTCCACGTCCAGGTCGCGCATTTCGACCAGGTCGGGATGGCGGAAGAGGGCGTTGTCATCCAGGCTCATTTTTCCGTCCAATGCGAGCAAGCGATCATCGGCGGTGATGACCAGGGGATTGATCTCTGCCAGGGTGGCATCGCTGTCTTTATAGGCGTTCCAAAGCCCAAAGGCGATCTGGCTGAAGGCCCGCCAATGATGGCGAGGGAGGTCAATTCCGGCGGCAATGCCTCGGGATTGGTAATCTCGCAAACCCAAAAGAGGATCTATGAGGACGCGGATGATTTTTTCGGGGGTTTCGCTGGCTACATCTTCGATGTCAACTCCGCCTGCGGCGGAGGCCATCATGACGGGTTTGCGGGCGGTGCGGTCGGTGGTGATGCCCAGGTAAATTTCGCTTTGGATGTCGGCTTGTTCGTCCACCAAGACTTTACGGACGGGCAAGCCCTTGATTTCTAGCTGCAATATTGAGGCTGCCTGAGTTTCGGCTTCCTGGGAGGATTTGGCCAGGCGAATGCC
>CBDUUP010000314.1:0-5270 GCA_965370435.1 uncultured Anaerolineales bacterium
TGCCCGATGAAATATTCCAAGGCTCGCATTTTGAAAGACGTTTTGTAACTCCATTTGGCGGCGTTTGGGAAAAGCTGGCTGTAGTAGCTGCAATAAAAGGATTGGGGTATGGCGCTAGCGGACATAGAATCGATGGGTTGGTAAAAGAAGGAAGATTACAACGCATTGCAGAAGTTCTCAACCGGTTAGAGCATAAGAAAAAGGGCGAAGAGAGAGTTCAACCCAACTGGGACAATGAGATCAAATATATTCTGGAAGGAGATGGAGAGAACATACCTACAACCGTTATTTGTGATGTTTTCGCGGAAGACAAAAACAATAAGCGTAAGTTTGCGTTTGAGCTTAAAGCGCCTCTACCCAATAGCGACCAAACAAAAGTTAGTAAAGAAAAAATATTCAAGCTTTATTCTATGGAACCTCGTCTAGTCGATGAATCATTTTTTGCTTTGCCCTATAATCCCTACGGAAAACGGGATGCTTATGACTGGAGTTATCCAAACCGGTGGTTCAATATGAGAGAAGATAAAGTCGTGTTAATTGGTGATGAGTTCTGGGAAAAAATTGGCGGCAAAGGAACATATCAAGCTTTTATTGATGCAGTCAATGAAATAGGCCATCAATATAAAGAAAGAATATACCGCGAATATCTCGGAATTGAACCTCCACCTGATTTAGATTTAGGAAAACTCTAGGCTATCATTTTCCTCCTCGCAATTCCTAATTCAATAAACCCCTTTTTATCCAACCAACAAGATCAGATCAATCACGCCAACCAAAAAGCCCGGAGACCTCACGGCCTCCGGGCTTTCTACGTCTATCTTATACCATTACTTCTTGTTCTTGCCATTCCTTGCGAAGCGGTCCAGGAGGCTGTAAATCACCGGGACCACCAGCAGAGTGAGCATGGTGGAGGTGAACAGGCCTCCGATGACGACCACGCCCAGTTCGGAAGCGATGATGGCGCCTTCGGTGAGGCCCATTGAGAGCGGCACCAGGGCCAGCATGGCGGCGATGGCGGTCATCAGGATGGGGCGCAGGCGAGTCCGCCCGCCCTCCACCAGGGCCTCGTGGAGGTCCATGCCCCGGCGGGTGCGGTTGCTCTGCACCCGGGCTAACAGCACGATGGCATTGGTGACCACGATGCCGACCAGCATCATCAAGCCCACCAGGGCTGAGATGCCCAGCACGGCGTCGGACAGCCACAAAGCCACCGCCGCGCCGATCACGGCTAGCGGCAGGCTGAACAGGATGGTGAAGGGGTGGACGAAGGAACTAAAGGTCAATACCATCACCAGATACACGGCTATGATAGAGATGCCGATGCCCCGCACCGCGTTGGTGAAGCCTTCGGTCTGCATTTGGGTTTCAAAACCCTCGCTGACGGTGATGCTGTCCGGCGCGATCTCGGCGATGCTGTCTTTTGCCAACTGGGTGACGCCCAGGGCGTCTTCGGTTTCCAGTTCGCCGGTGAAGCGGACTGCCGGTTGGCCGTCCACCCGGATGATGGAGTCGGCGTCGGCCAGGTTGCTTTCGGCGTTGGCGATACCGTCAACCTCGTTCAGGGCGGCGATGATATCGTCGTGGACCTCGGCCAATTCGTCAGGATCTCCGGAGAGCACCAAAGCGAAACCGCCGAAAGCGCCGCTGCTCATTGAGCCGCTGGAGACGACCACGTTGTCCTCTCCAAAGATGGACTCAGCCTGTTCTCGAACCTGGGCGGTTACGGCGTCGGCCTCATCCAGATTCTCGATGCCGATAGTGATGCTGGCCCGGGCCTGGTTGACCCCGCTGCCGAACATCATGGACTCAATGCCCCCGCCGGAGCCGACCGAGGTCTGAACCACCACGACCTCTTCCATCTCGAACAGAGCCTGTTCGAATTCCAGGGTCAGGTCGTTGGTGTCGGCCATCTTGGTCCCGCTGGGCAGTTCCACCGAAGCGCTGATGGTGACTTCGCCAAAGCCGGGGATAAGGGCTCGGGGGCGGGTACCCATGAGATAGAGGCTGCCCAACAGGAGCACAGCAGCGATCGCCAGGGTAGCCAGGCGGTTCTTGAGCGACCATTCCAGAATGGGAGTGTAGAGACGCTGAAACCAGGTCTCGCCTTCAGGGGGGAGGTGTTCTTTGCGGATGAACATGAACGCCAGGGTGGGCACGATGGTGACCGCAACTATGAAGCTGGAGCCGAGCGCAAAGGTGACGGCCACGCCGAAAGGCAGGAAGAACTCGCCCACGATGCCGCCCAGGAAACCGATGGGCAGGAAGACCACCACAGTGGTCACGGTGGAAGCCAGGATGGCGATGGCTACGTCGCGGGTGCCAACCAGCACGGCCTCGCGCTGGTCTTCGCCGCGCTGGATCCAGCGGTAAATGTTCTCCAACACCACGATAGAGTCATCCACCACGCGGCCGATAGCGACCGTCATGCCGGAAAGGGTCATGATGTTGAGGGTGAAGTTTTCGGGGAAGAGGCGGACCGTGCTGCGCATGAAAGCGCCCAGAAAAGCGACGCCGGAGACAGCCTGGGCAATCGGGTTCAGCAGGGCGTTGATCAGGGGCGCGCCCCATTTTAGAAATGCGAAGGCCATGAACACGGAAAGCGGGATGCTGACCGCGGTGACCAGGGTGCTGCGCCAGGAGAGGGTGTATTTATTCTTGACCCGCCCGCTGAGAAAGACCAGGATGACGATGATGGCGAAGACCGCGCCCAGGCCGCCCTCCCGGGATACGCCGTTGATGGATTCTTCGATGAAGGAAGCCTGCTCGAAGGCCACCTCGAAGGTGAGGCCTTGGGCGCTGAAGGTCTCTTCCAGCTCCTCCATCTTCTCGAACACGGCATGGGAGACCGAGACTGTATTGGCCTCGCCGACCTTGTAGACCGCCAGACTCAGGCTGGGGTCGCCGTTGGTGCGGTTGATGGTGGTAGAGGGGAGGAAGACCTCCACCGTCCCGGCGGCGATACCCTCCAACTCGGCCCGGAACTCGGGGTCCAGGGTGGCGAGAAAATCTTCAGGCAATGCAGACAGAACTTCTGGGGAAAAGAGGCGCAGGGTGCCTGGGGCCAGGTTTTCCAGGAAGCCTTCTTCGTTCTCGGCCAGCCAGAGGATCACGTCGGGGGTGAGGTCGCCGAGGGCGGTGGCCGATTCCGGTCCGCCCGAATTGCCGTAGAAATTGAGCAGGTCCGCGGCGCTGATCCCAAATTCATTGTTCATCAGGTCGGCGGCGGTCTCGAACTGGAAGGACATTGGGGAGTCTTCCGGCGGGGGTTCCAGCCAGAAGCCGGAGAGCGCCGGGGCGCTTGCGGCCAGTTCGGGGTCTATTTCTTCCGGGCCTTCGTAACCGGCCAGGCGTTCGGCGATCTGGGCTTGCACTTCAGCGTCCAGGCTGGCGACGTAGTCCGGGGCGGCGGTCGTCAAAGCGTCCAGCGCGTCCAGGGGCATAGCCAGGAGCATTTCGGGGGTCAGCTCTTCCAGCATGAAGGGAGCGAGAGAGGAGATCGCGGTTATGAACCCGGAGGTCAGGTCGTCAGTGGTGGCGATGGTGATTCCCTGGCTCGCGGCCATGTCGATCCAGAGTTGGGGCAGGGGTACACCGGTAGATTCACCATCCCCCTCGCCAGCGTCTTCGGTAGGCACAGCGGTAGGTGCGGCGGTCGGTTCCGGGGTGGGTTCTTCGGTGGGGGGCGGCTCGGTGGGGAGTTCCTGCCCGCCGCCGGCGAAAACGTCGGCGACCTCATCCACTTCTTCCAGGGCGGGGATGACGTCGGCTTCCACCAGAGCCTTCAACTCCGCCAGGGTCATTTTGGAAGAGGAGACGCTGAGTTGGGCGACGGGGATGTCCTCGAAGCCGAAACTGAGCAGTTGGGCCGGTTCTATGTCCGCGGGGAGATCCACCGTGTCTACCGCAGCTTGGATCTCCTCCCGGAGGGCCTCCTGATCCGCGCCGAATTCGTTGCGGACGATGATGATGACCGCAAAACTCGAGGTGGTGGATTCGATGTTGACCACGCCATCAATGTCTTGGATGGCCTCTTCGATGGGGATGGTCACGTCAACCAGCAGGTCTGCTGTATCCAGGCCGGGGTTGAGGATCACTACGACAGTCTGAGGGAACTCGATGCTGGGAAGCAGTTCCTGGTTGAATTGGGTGAAGGCAAAAGCCCCGGCTACCAGGAGGATGACCGATAGGGCAATGGTCACCCACTTGAAGCGCAGGGATGCGCGGGTGATACTGTCAATGATTCGTTCTAACATGGTTAATATCTCCTTATTGTTACCGGCTCGCGCCTTGCGAGCCTGGTTTTGGTTTGTTCCTGATAAGTTAATGAAATAGGCAATCTTAATTATGTTGAAATAACGCCAAAATCTTCTATTCCTGGTGTGCTTCTCCTTCTAGTATAGAATGGGCGAGGGTCATGAGAGTCTCACCCAGGCGGTGACATTGCTCGGCGTCCATTGCCATGACCAGGGCTTGGTAGCGCCGGATGTGTTCGGTAATCTCAATGCCCCAGGTCGGCTCCTGGTCGGTTTCAGCAGCCCACAGGCCCAGGGCGACTCCGAGCAGCATGATGAGGGAGGCGGGGGTGATCTCTTCCGCGGTCGGCCCGATGTGTTGGGCATATTCACGCATGATCTTGAAGCTCTTTTTGCGCTGCACCCGCACCAGGATGAAGGTGACAACTTCCAGGCAGTAGCGGGTGGCTTCGTCGCCCTCGTAGGGCACACGGGTGAGCACTTCCTGGGCCAGTTCCAGCACGTCAATGTTGGGCAGATCTCCGCTCTGGATGCTCTGGAGGATGCGCTCGCGGGCGGCTTCCAGGTCCAGGCTGCCGGTCCCTACAGCCAGTTGGGCCATGAACTGGTCGGCCAGCGGGGTGGGCGCGAAGACTACCTCCGAGCGGCCCGGCCCGGATTTGTCGGCGGCGAGTAGGTAGTCGGAGGTCACGAAGCCTTTCTCCTCCAGCAGGCGCAGCATGTCATAGGCGGTGAAAGGGCTGACGCCCAGACGTTCGGCCAGGGTGGAGTAGTGGATCGGCTCATGAACCTCACGATAGAGGTCGAGCAGCTTTTGGATAAAGGCCTCTTGGCGGCGGGTGATTTTCATCGTTTTTCCAAAAAAACCAAAGAAACAAAAATTACCGAACAATTTTAGAGTGATTCGTTAGCGCCGTCAAGGTTTTACTATAAGAATTTGGTTAACAATTCCGTTAGGCTGGGGGGAGGCAAGGCAACAAGGTAATGAGTGAATAGGTAACGAGTTATTGGGGAATT
>CBDUUP010000315.1:0-5243 GCA_965370435.1 uncultured Anaerolineales bacterium
CCCCTTCATTGCTCCCCGTTGAGCAGATCCTTCTTTTGACCCCCTGAACACTTACCTATATTTTATCCCACGATTTGCCCAGCCTATCGCGGCTTTTGAAAATTGCAAATGTAATCACAACCGCCGCAATAAGGAACACTACCAACATGAATGTGATGACAATTACTAATAAACCTATGGAACAATAAACTAGGATGGCAAACGTTCCTGAGGTTTTACCAAGTGGTGGAAGTTGCGTCAATAACACAACAAATGCTCCTTTTCTTTTCACATATAAAAAAGTTTAATTCAATGAAAATAATACAAGTATTTTACACAAATTTCCACACCTTGAATCCATCAACTCAAGCACCCAGGTGCTTGACGGAAACCCCTTAATCCGGCATGATAGATATGTAAACTATGATGAATCTCCTATTGGTCGAAGATAACGTCAAACTACGGACAGCGCTCAAGAATGGATTAAGCGCCACCGGTGAGTTCTCTGACATCCGGGATTGCGACAGCGGGGAAGAGGCGTTGAAGCTCTGTCTCGCGCTGCCACCAGAGGTGATCTTGCTGGACGTGCAACTGGCGGGGGAGATGAATGGTATCCAGGTCGCGGTCGCCATCCGGCGTGAGTTCCCCCGCATGCCGGTGGTCTTCTACTCCATTCAGGACAATGACGCCTACTACCGAGACTTCCGTCGCTCAGGTATTCTCAGCCACTACGCCTACGTGCGCAAATCGAATTACCTGCTGCCGGAGATGATTCTGCCGCTTCTGAAGGACGCCGTTACCGGCCGCAGCTTCATTGACCCGGAGATCGAAACTCGGGTGCAGGAGGTACGCCACAAGGATGAGCAATCCCCTATGGCCTTGCTGGAGCCAAATGAACAGACTGTCGCCCTCATGCTAGCCCAGGGTATGACCAACGAGCAGATCGCCGCCCAGCTTGGCTTCCGAGACAAACGCACCATCAGCCGCACCAACGGGCAGATCTATGACGTATGGGGGTTGAACAACACCCCCACCGACGAAAAGGTGGCCCGCACCCGGGCCGCCATCATCGCACTCACCGGTAGATTGATCTCCTGGGATGAGGAAGGGATAGCCAGAGTCACCAACGAAAAAGGGGAATGGATACCCTGGGAGGCGGCATGACGGGAAACCTGCTCCTTGACTGGGCTGTACTGGCTGTTTCGTTGTTCAACACCGTCCTACTGATCTGGCTGGGTTTAACCGTGCTGCTCAACGCCGAACGGCGCAACTGGGGCGTATGGGTAACAGGCGGTGGACTGCTTTCGGCGGGAGCGTTCTTCCTCAGCCACACGGTCATCATGGGGTCGGGAGCCAGCTATCTCAACCAGGGATTGAATTTTTGGTGGCGGCTGGGTTGGATACCGGGGATCGTGCTGCCATTTTCCTGGTATCTGGTCATGCTGTGGTACACGGGTTATTGGGAAGACAAAGAGACCACGCTTTATAAGCGGCACCGGTTCTGGTTCAGCGCGGCGGTCTTGTCAGCCGCCTTCCTGCTGCTATTGCTCCTCATATTGAATCCTCTCCCCTCATTGGATCAGCTCGCCAACAATGATATTTCCGTGACGCCCTCCGTGGAGAGTGTCCCTGCGCTTATTCTGGCTTACCCGGTCTACCTTATGGCGTGCATCGGTCTGGCGATTGACGTACTCCGGCGACCCGGACCAACTGGGCGCATGATGGGTGACCTGGCCCGGGACCGCGCACGTCCGTGGTTGATCGCAACTTCAGGTACGTTCCTGGTGGTCAGCCTTTTGGTCTCCGGCATGAGCCTTTGGATGGCTCGTAACGCCCATACCCAGACCTTATCCCAAATCACCCACACCATCGCCTGGTTCGATCTGGCTACCGCCACATTGATCGGGACCGCCATCGTCTTGCTGGGGCAGGCGGTGGTCTCCTACGAGATCTTCACCGGCAAGACGCTGCCCCGGCGCGGATTCCTGCGCCAATGGTACCGGGCGATCTTCCTGGCCGCGGGGTATGGATTCTTGGTCAGCGGGAGTCTGGTCCTTAATTTACAGCCCATCTACAGCCTCCTGATGACGACGCTGCTGATGGTCGCTTTTTATGCCTTGCTTGGCTGGCGATCCTACACCGACCGGCAAAATTACATCGAACACTTGCGGCCCTTTGTCGCCAGCCAACGGCTCTACGAACAACTTCTCAACGATCCTTCCGCCGCGCCCCAGGAAATGGATACAGCCACGCCCTTCCGCACCCTGTGCCGGGAGGTCCTGGGCGCTCGCCTCGCCTATCTCGCCGCAGTAGGGCCGATGGCTCCCCTGGCCGGGCCGGTCTTGAGCTACCCGGACGACCAGGTCATCCAACTGTCTCCCCTTGCCGAGGTCGCCGCTCAATTCAAATCTCCGAAGACTCTCTTAATTCCGCTCGACCAGGCCCGATTTGGCGGCGCGGCCTGGGCGGTTTCACTTTGGAGCGAACGGGGCCTAATTGGGATGCTGCTGTTGGGAGAAAAAGAGAATGGCGGCCCTTACACTCAGGAAGAGATCGAAACGGCGCGAAACAGCAGCGAGAGATTGATAGACATTCGGGCCAGCGTGGAGATGGCCCGGCGGCTGATGGACCTCCAGCGGCAGCAGCTTGCCGGGAGCCAGGTCGTAGACCGGCGGGCCAGACGCATGCTGCACGATGACGTGCTGCCCAACCTGCATACCGCCATGCTGACCCTTTTCAATGATGAAGATGATCCAAACAGCGCATCATCTGAAGCTATCGCATTATTGGCCGACGCGCACAGCCAAATCTCGAATCTACTGCATGAAATCCCAACGCCTACGGTGCGGGAAGTCATCAAACTGGGGTTGGTTGGCGCATTACGCCAGGTGGTGGAAGATGAAATGGGCAGCGCATTTGATAAGGTCACCTGGGATATCGCTCCCGAAGCTGCCCAACAGAGCAAGGAGATCCCCCCGCTGACTGCGGAGGTGTTAATTTATGCAGCGCGGGAAGCCATCCGCAACGCGGCCCGCCACGGCCCCGGTTCGGAGACGGATAGACCAATTCATCTGAACGTCAGGATCCAATGGCAAGATGGACTAGAGATCATTATCGAAGACGATGGCGTGGGGCTTCCTACGGCCCAAACGCCCGCTGATAACGGCGGACAGGGCCTGGCATTGCACAGCACCATGATGGCCGTCATCGGCGGGGAGTTGGCGATAGAGAGCGTCCCCGATGAATACACCCGGGTTTCGCTATCCCTCCCCTCAAGCGCTCAGTTTACTCGGTAACGCTATGTTGAAACACTGATTCGATGAAAGACTGAACCACTGAAAAACTTCAATCGTTGATAGATAAGTCCAATGTTGGTGAAATAGTTTTCGCACCGACTTTATTTCGCCGCGGGCTAATGTCTGCAAGGCGAGTGGCATATGGTTCCATATGCGGCATATGCGGCACATATTGATAACAACAAACAATTACATAGGAGAACAAAATGAATGACAGCAACGCATCCTTAACCCGAATCCGATTGTTACTGACCTTTTTCATGCTCGGTTTGATCATCAGCGGATTAACCGCTATCCCGCTTCAATGGGAGTTACGGATACTTGACCAAATCGCTTCCAGCCTGGACGAATCATTTGGTTCAATATTCTCCGGGTTGAATTATTGGGTCGCCCAGGTGAACGAAGGCGTACAGGCAACATTCAGCCAATATCCCTTCATGGCGATAGGCACCGATTGGCTGGCTTTCGGGCATATTGCTATCGGAGCCGCCTTTATCGGTCCGTTAAAAGACCCGAAGAAAAATATCTGGGTGATCGAATTTGGGATGATTATTTGCGTCATGCTCATTCCCTGGGCGCTATTCTTTGGTTACTTGCGCGACCTCCCATTTTATTGGCGTTTGATTGAATGCTCCTTTGGGGTATTCGGGATCATCCCTTTGTGGATCGCTCGCAATATGACCCTGAAAATGACCGCCCTCAATGAACAATCCCCAACCGCAGCCTGAGGGTGTTTTCGTCAACATGAAAACTACTTCGATTTGGCGCACCTGGCGAAAGGCGCTTTTCAAGGGTGAGGTGTTGGGTTATCTATGGATCGCCCTGGTTATTCTGGTTGTACGCGTATCCAAGATCGAGGCTGAAGATTATCAAGGGCGCATCGGTCCCGACGTGGAAGCTCAGTTGGCCTTCATCGGCGAGGCCTTGCATGGCGGTATAGGAACCGATTGGCGGACGATGCTTTCGCACACCTTTTACGGGTTCAGTCTGGTAAATACAGTTTTACTTGATCCGGAAAACCACGCCCGGCGCAGCGCGGCGATTGAAGAACTGAAATGGATATTGGAACAGCTTGAGGATCCGAGCCTGGCCGATCACTACCTGGACACCCAGGTTCCCCACGGAGTTTACCTTCTTGGAGAACGCAACCTCACCCTGGGTGGACTGATGCTGATTGATCCCGACCCTGACGCTGGTTTGGCGGAAGAGTTCGACGAAATCTCCCAAATACTCTACCAGGCATTCATGAGCAGCCCGACTGCCAACCTGGAAACTTACCCCGGGGCCACGTTCCCAGTTGACAATTTACCTGCTCTGTACGCCCTCGCCATTCACGATGCACTCTACGACACCAACTACGAGGCGGCGATCTCTAGTTGGGTTGACTGGATGGAAGCCAACCTTGACCCCCAAACCGGTTTGATGCCCTCCAGAATTGACTATCATACCGGCGCGATCCTGGGAGTCCCCCGCGGCTGCGCGCTATCGCTCAGCTTTGCCTTTCTCCCCGAACTCGCGCCTGAGTTTGCCGAGAGGCAGTATACCCTTTACCGAGAGCAGTTTTTTAAAACTACATGGGGATTCGCGGGGATGAGGGAATACCCTCCCGGAATATCTCGCCAGGCTGATGTCGATTCAGGCCCCATCATAATGGATGTCGGCGCTGCGGCCACCGGGATCGGGATCGTCGCCGCCAAAGCGATGGACGACTCCACCACTTTTGAAAACATCCTCCAATTGGCTGAAATCATCGGATTCCCCTCTGAGCGCGGAGGGCAAAAATCTTATTTGCTGGGGGTTTTGCTCATCGGCGACATTATCCAGGTATGGGGAAAGACGCATACACCGTGGCTGAAAAGCGGTGACTTTGAATGGACGCCCATTGAATCATACTCACTAAGTTCCTTCTATTGGATCGCCCTCATCACCCCTACCTATTTCCCTAGCCTCATCCTCTACTACCTCATC
>CBDUUP010000316.1:0-5234 GCA_965370435.1 uncultured Anaerolineales bacterium
CATGCGAAAAACCATTGCGCTGGCACGCTCCAGAGGAAGAAAGTCAAAAGAAGAAACCTATGCGATGATTGAACAAATCGCAGAACACGATACAGAGGATGGCCTCGGTGAAATCAAAATCAGTAGGGAAGATGAACCTCAACTGAAATGATGGTATAAACCCACCATTAACCCCGCCCCCTACCCCTCATCTGTATCAAGTAACGCTTTCCCCCCGCCCAACATCCCCAAAAGCGCCAATATCTCCGGCCCCACCGGCAATTCCGGCAGTTCATCCACCTTATAAGCCTGGGCGCTCATGGCCCGTTCCCGCAGCGCACGCCACAACACCTTGCGTTCGTCATCCTTGACCACCAGATCGTTCAAGGTCTCCGCCTGCTGGAGACGCTCCCCCGTAGTGTACAGGAAGGTGATCCGCTTCCACTCCCCCGCAAGCACCGGCTCCGGCAGTTCCACCAGCGCGCCAATCTGTATCTTGAAATACTCCTCCTGAGCGCGGGGATGGTCGCCCTCCTCCCGGAGCAGCTCGCCCCGGGTGGTCAGTTCGTGCCCGCTGACCGGCGCGACATACTGGACCCGCCACTTCTCCGCCCCAAAAGCCCCCGGCTGGTAGAACGCCAGCCAATCCACCGCCACCACCTTGGGCGCGCTCCGCAGCGGAATGCGGTACCAGCCCAAAAGCCGGGCGATCTCCAGGTCGCGCGGGTTGGGCATCACCGCGACGAGGATCAAGTCGGAGGGAGAAGGAAGGGAGGACATGGGAATATCACTGATGGATAGAGATGCTTTATTTTATCAGTCTTTACCTGGGTAAAACCAACCTCCCGAAGGTTTAAGGAACGGAGTTCCCAACCTGCGGGAGATTCCGAGTGCATTTCCTTCAACCGGCTGCCCCAAGTATATCTAATTCGTGCATCCGGTTCGAAAAGTCAATCACTTTTTTCCAGGATACGGACCTCGACGCTCGTTTCGGTCTGCAAGTCGGCGGCAAAGACTTGGAGGGCGGCATCTTCAAAAGCGGCATCCGATCCCAGAGAGCGGCCCAGCACAATGAGGGTCGCGCCAATCTCTTGCGCCACCGCAACTATTTCTGTCCGCAATTTCCCTTGGCGCACGATGGCCTGGGCCACCAGGCCCTGTGCTGCCGCCCGCTCCTGGGCCATCACCAATTGGAATTGGCCCAACTCTTCCAACCTCGATTCCACGTCTACCACCAAGGGCGCAGCCGTCTGGTTCAGAAAGCTAATGTCGACCACATAGAGAAAAACCAGTTCGTCGCCTCGTTCCTTTGCCAGAACGATGACGGCGTCTTGAATGGGGTAGCTAGCCTCTCCCCCACGGGTGGCACATAAAATTTTGCCCATATTGTTCCTCCTCAATATCGGACCAGCAACCACACAGTTGCAGGCAAAAGGGTAATTATCGTTACCAGCACACCATCACGCATAAAACGGCCAAAGCTGAGACGATAGCCGGCCTGGGCCAACAAGCCAACTGCGACAATGTTGGGCGCAGAACCCAGGATAGTGGCGTTGCCCCCCAGGTCGGCGCCCAAGATGAGGGCCCAGTACAAGACCATATTCTCAGCGCCAGGGATCGTAGCAGTTAAAAAGTCAGCAATGGGCAGAGCTGCCACGGTGAAGGGAATGTTGGCCACGATGCCCGAAGCGACGCCTGGTATCCAGACCATCAAGACCGTCGCCAGTGATAGGTTGTCCCCAGCCAGCTCACCGATGATTCCGGCTATCCAGGCAATGACCTCGGTGGCCTCAAGCCCGCCTACGAGGACAAAGATACCGATAAAGAATATCAGCGTTGTCCAATCTACCTCGCGCAACATGCGGTGCATATCGGGTCGCACCCAGGCAACCAGGATCGCCGCGCCGCTCAGAGCAACGACAGCGGGCGGCATACCACCGAACAAATCCCCGGTAAAAAATAGGATCATCATCAGCAGGCCCACCAGCCCAGCTTTGCGCAATAGAGAGACGTCGGTAATGCGAGCGTTGGCTTCCAGTTGGGCTACCAGCGCTGGCGAGAACTGCTTCTTGGCGCCGGCAAACTCGCGCCGGTAGAGCCAGCTTATTACGATCAAGAAGGGGATCATCAACAAAATGGCGATGGGCGCCATGTTGACCAGATACTCGACAAAACTTAACCCCAGGTGCGAACCGACGATAGTGCTGGGCGGGTCGCCGATGATGGTCGCCGCGCCGCCGATGTTGGAGGCCAGCACTTCGGGGATCACGAAAGCGAAGGGATGGACACCTACCGTCTGAGCGATCTCGATGGACAATGGCACCAGAAGCAAGATAGCCGTCACATCGTTGAGAAAAGCCGAAATCGCGCCGGTGAGCAGGAACAGGGCCATCCCCAACAGCCAGGCATTGCCCTTTGCCAGACGAAAAGCGCGAAAGGCCACCCAGTTAATGGCGCCGGTCTCGCTGAACATGGCCATAAAGATCATCATGCCCAGGATCAACCAGATGACATTCCAGTCCACAAAGGTCATAGACTCTTCAAAGTCGATGATTTGCAAGGCGGGGAAGAAGGTGCCGCCGATGTAGTGAACCAGCCAAACGGCTGCCGCGCCCAGCAGCGCCGCTGCCGTTTCGTGCATCCAGCGCAAGCTGATGGCGGCGAAGACGAGCAAAAAGATGCCGGTGGAGATGAAAAATGAGGGGCCAAATCCCCCTTCGGTGGGATGGGCAAGCAGCCACCAAATGCCCCCAACGAGACCCACGATTCCCACACTGACTAGAGTATACAATCCGTATCGTTTCATTTATTGCATCCTATAGATTAAGATAATTGTTTTTGTTGGCGCATATTTTGACCAACAGGCCACTCGTTCGGCAGGCCAAGTTACGCATCTATTCTGCCTCTAGGATTTCCCATTGGTGTTCGGATGAATCCCATACGCTTTGGCCATCTGGCCGCTGCTCTTGTCGCCTTTCAACAATTCGATGGGCAAGACCAAGAGCGACACCCTGACCAGGAACCGCATTGCTTTCTGGAACCCTTTCCAGAGGCCGCAGACCGCCCACCTCCCTGGCAAACGTTGACCCTCAACCCTGTGTCTGGGAGCCGCAGCCTCCCTGATCGGACCGGACGCTGGATCAGAATCAGGTTGAGACATTACACGGGCTCTTTTACGTCTCTTTTTTCTGAACTCGCACCAACAGCACCGGCATGTGGGCGCCGCGCACCACGCGATCAGAGACGCTGCCCATCATCCAGCGGCTCAGTCCCGATTGTCCGCGTGTACTCATCACAATCAGGTCCACCTGATTAGTTTCCGCATACTGGATGATCTGCAAGTGCGGGCGTCCCCCGATGGTAATCATCTGCACCGTGATGCCACTCTCTTGCACGCCGGCCGCGATGCGCTCCAGATACTCGCGGACAAAAACAGCCGTCGCCTTCTCTGCCCTCTTAATAGCTGCTTCTGTTGTTGTTGTCGTGGGCCTTGGTAATGGGATGAGAACTCGTAAAAGGAGCAACTCTGACTGAAAGCGCTCGGCTATAGCAATGGCATGCGGCAGTGCCTGTTCTGCCAGAGGTGAACCGTCCAAGGGTAACAAAATGCGCTTGTACATAACTCTAGCCTCCATCGGATGCTCGTGTCGGATCAGCATGTTCAGCCTTATCACCTGGCCACTCTTTATTCATTCTCTCCATTTTATCATATTTTGGATTTCTACCTCAACCCCGCCCTCCCATTCAACCCCTCGATCAGCGCGTCAATCTCCTCCGCCTGCCCCTGGAAGCCGGTCCAATAATCGGGGTCATACCACTGGGCCATGATCTCCTCGTAGGAGCGGCCCTGCTGTTCCACCCAGGTGAAATACTTCAAGTTGTGGACTCGGCGTCGGTCCGTGTAGGACAATTCCAACAAGTTATCGGTGGATTCGCCCAGCAAATAGCGGGCGTAATGGGCGGCGGCGTCCAGTTCGGTGTACTCGCCGTATTCCTCGTGCATCTCCTCCAAACGGCTCTCGTAGAGTTCCATCGAGTCGGTCAGCACCGTCAGCACCACGTCTTCACCGCCCAACTCGTAATACTTGGCGAACTTGATGCTGGACAGCAAATTGGCGATGCCGGAGAAGCCCAACAGATCGAGATTTTCAACCATCGCCTCCGGGACGCCCTGCGCCGCCAGGTGCGCCCGGCCCTCCGGCTCGTTGAACAGCCGCGCCAGGTTGACCACCGCATTATCGTCAATCGCCACGATCATGTCCGTGTTCTTGACGTTGTGTACCCAGGGGACGTGCTTGTCGCCGATGCCCTCGATGCGGTGCGCCCCGAATCCGCTCTCCAGCAGGGTCGGACACTGCAAAGCCTCGCTGGCGACGATCTTGCTGCCAGGGAAGATTTGTTTCAAGTAATCGCCGCAGGCAATGGTCCCCGCCGAGCCGGTGGTCAGCGCCACCCCGCGATAAGCATCCTTGGGGCCAAGCGCCTCCTGCAAGACCTCCTCCATAGCGTGGCCGGTGACTTCATAATGCCACAGGTAATTGCCAAACTCCTCGAACTGGTTGAAGATCATCAAGTCCTGGCCCGACTCGCGCAGCTCCCAACACTTATCGAAGATCTCCTTGACGTTGGACTCGCTGCCCGGCGTCTTGATCGTCTCCCCGGCGATACCGGCCAGCCAATCGAATCGCTCCTTGCTCATCCCCTCCGGCAGGATGGCGATAGAATCGCTGGCTAACAAGGCGGAATCATAGGCTCCCCCCCGGCAGAAATTCCCGGTGGAGGGCCAGACCGCCTTCTGCGTGGTAGGATCGAACTGCCCGGTCACCAACCGCGGCGCCAGACAGCCAAAAGCCGCCCCCACCTTGTGCGCGCCGGTGGGGAACCACTTGCCCACCAGAGCGATGATCCGCGCCTCCACCCCTGTCAGGCTGCTGGGGAACTCGATATAGTTCACCCCCCCGAAGCCGCCTCCCTGAGCTTTCGGCTCGTTCTTCCAGGAGATGCGGAAAAGGTTGCGCGGCGTCACGTCCCATAGCCCAAGCTGGGCCAGTTCCCCCTTAACGCTGTCCGGGATCAAGTTGGGGTCCTTCATCTGAGCGAACGTGGGGATGATGATGTTCCTTTCCTTCACTCGTTCCACCACCCGCTCCAGCCGGTCTTCCATTACGGTTAAATCAATCACTATGTACCTCCGATAACACTGTTAAACCTCCCGCAGGTTGGGAACCTGCGGGAGGTTTTATTTATTCAGATTC
>CBDUUP010000317.1:0-5203 GCA_965370435.1 uncultured Anaerolineales bacterium
CCATGCTCGGTGATTTCCCCATTTTCGAGAACCGCGATCACATCGGCCATACGCACAGTGCTGAAGCGGTGGGAGATGAGCAGGCTGGTGCGCCCTTTCACCAGTTCGGCAAAGCGGCGATAGATCTCGTGTTCCGCCTGGGCGTCGAGGGCGGCGGTAGGCTCGTCCAGGATGAGCAAGTCAGCCTCCCGCATGAACATGCGCGCAATGGCGATCTTCTGCCATTCGCCGCCAGAAAGGTCCACGCCAGAGTCTTGTTTCGCTAACCAGCGGCTCAAGATGGTCTGGTAGCCGTGGGGTAAGCTTTCGATAAGTTCATGGACGCCCGCCTTTTCAGCCGCCTGACGAACCCGGTCCAGATTCTCGATTTGCTCAACGTCGCCCAGGCCGATGTTCTCCTGGACGGTCATTTCGTAATGCATGAAGTCTTGGAATATGGCTTCGGTTCGGCGGCGTAGTTCCTGCGGGTCGAATTCGCGGAGGTCAACCCCATCCCACAGGATCTGCCCCTCGGTGGGATCGTAAAGGCGAGACAGCAGCTTGACCAGGGTGGTCTTGCCCGCGCCGTTCAGTCCGACCAGGGCCATACATTGCCCGGCGGGGATAGACAGGCTCACGTCGCGCAGAACCCAGGGATGCTGGTCGGTATAGCGAAATGAAACGCCGTGCAGCGCAAGGCCAGATTTCAATGCAGTGACCGGCCGCGGATGGTCGGCCACCGGCACCAACTCTGGCAAGGCCATCAAGTTTTTGAAGTGGGTGAAGAAAAGCACGGTCTCATTCAAATTCGTAAGCGTATAAACAATGCCGCTCAAGGCCCCTTGAACGCTCCCTACCGCGCCGGTGTAGAAGGTGACGTCGCCCAGGCTTAAACGGCCCTGAAAAGCTTGCAGCACAACCACAATAAAAGCCGCGCTGGCGACCACCCTGGTGAGAACGTTTAGGGCTATCTGCCAGCGCATTTCGCCCAATTGTTGGCTGCGTTGGGCCTGGTGGACCCTCTGGTAGTTGCGCAGCAGCTTGCCTAGAAAGTAATCCACCAGGCCAAATAGACGCAGTTCCTTGGCTGATTGGACTCCAGTCAAAATGATGCCGTAGTAAGATGAGTATCTCTGTTCGGGACTAAGCTCCATGGCCAGGCTGAACCGCTGATGCCCTACTTTTATATACGCGTAGAGATGGGGCAGCGCGGCCAGCCCGACCAAACCCGCCAGGAAAGGGCTGAAGGACACCAGCACGCCGAGAAAGCCCAAGAGGGTGATAGCGTTCCGCAGCAGGCTTGTAAAAGTTCCTAATATATCTGAAGCGCCGCGCTGGGCGCTCTGAGCGCCCAAGCGCCGAATATCGTGAAATTCTGGATTTTCGAAGTAGGCTATCCCCACAAACCCGCCCACCTTCCGGTAGACCACCGTTTGAATGTTGACCGTCAGCCTGCGCCCCAACTCGGCGTTGAGATATCCGCTCAGCGGCTGGATCATTTGACTCAGGATCAGCACGGCAGCCTGAAGGGCCAGAATGAGCAGCAAATCCTGAGGAAATTGTTCGGGGAAGTCTCCCAGCAGGCTCTCGGCCAATAAGTCGAAGAGCAGCTTGGTCAGCCAGGCCGAAGCCAGAGGCATCAGGCTCTGGAGAATGGTCAGCAGGAGGATACCGACGAACGCCGGAGGGTGGGCGCCCCACGCCAACTTGACCATCTGGATAATCGAAGAGAAAAAAGGAGGGAGTTTGCTAAAGCGCTTGCGCATTTCTCATTTTCCTTCCGAGAGGATGGGGTTCTAGGAATGTAAGGATAGAATACATATATCACTCATCTTTGGGGGCCAGCCGCATGATGACGACCCCGTACAAATCTTCGCTTTGAAACGACCACGGCGTTGGTTCGGGCCCAGATGGGTTGTGTTGCGGCAAGGAGGCGTCTCCGATGACAAAGACCTGGCCTGGCGGCACGATCTCTGGGATCTCCTGTTTGGGCTTTGTGGAAGGGATCTCGGTGGGTGGTGTTTTCGATCCTTCCAGCCAGTTGGGTACTACCGGATCACCGGGTAAGGCAACCACTCGTTTGATCAGGAGATGAGAATCCGAGGGTCCAGAAACAATAGAGGAGGGAGATTGATGTTTAGGAAAAAAGACCACAAACTGATCTTTCCGCAGCAAGGCATCGGGCCAATGGCGTAGGACCAACACACGATCGCCCTCCGTAAAAGTTGGCAACATGCTGCCGCCTTCTACCGTTATGACGGCCAAGAAAAGAGCGAAAAAAACTAAGGCGCCAATTACGAAAAAAAACAGGCAAACAGGTAAAATGATCCAATTCATGGTTGCGTATGGTGGTTGACAGTTTGAATTTTAAGATAAAAGTATCTTAATTTCTGTATCAAAGTAACTGGCAGGCGGGAGAGGACCCCTACCCGCCAGATAGAGGAATTGCTTCCTTGCTGGGAAGTTAGCTTATTCGGTAGGCAGGGTTTGGGCGAATGCGAGGACGTCAGCAATATCCTCCATAGACCAGCCCTCGATATAACCCGAAGGCATGCCCGTGCCGGGCTGGCCATAGGAAACTTTGTGGATGAATTCCCAGGGGTTGTCTGAGGCGATGGAGCCGATATATTCCGGGTTATCCTCATCGCCGAAGTTGATGTCGGTCCCATCCATACCGTGGCAAGCCGCGCAGGTGACCCTGTATAGATCCTGTCCTCGGTAGGCAGTCCCGGTTGAGGATTTGTCAGGGTTGATGTAAGGGAAGGGGTCAGCCATGCCATTTTGGAAGAAGGCGACGAGGGCAGCGATGCCCTCTGCACCCATCACAGAGAAATCGTGATCGGGATTCATGCCGCCCGTCATCCAGGCGGTGATTTCTTCCTCCGACACGGAGGCGGCGCTCAGGACGCCGGGAAAGCCGGTCCTATGCGAGCCGGAGCCGTAGGCCCCGTCCACACCCTGGTAATCCCAACCGTGGCACTCTTTGCAGCGCCAGGTGTCCTTGCCGCTGCGGGTGTTGGTGTCCTGGGCGGCCCACAGGGGATGGTCTCCGGCTGGCTCTTCAAGGCCCAGTGCCGCCCACCACTTGTCGTACACCTGTCCGCCGAGGCTGACTACGCGAGCCGGTACGGTGGGGAGAGTTTGGGCAAAGGCCAATACGTCAGAGATGAACCTCGATGACGATGTAAATGACAATATATAGTGTTCAGGATCAAAGCGAACCAAATGGACGAACTTCCAAGGATTGTCGGTAGCTAGGTGGGCCAGATATTCGGGTCCATCCTGGTTGCCGATGTTGAGGCTGGTTCCATCCTGGCCATGGCAATTTGCGCAGAAATCAAAATACCACACCATTCCGTCCCCAGTGTCCCCCGCGGATGATTTGTCGGTGTTGATGATTTGATCGAAATCCCAGAGCTCTTCCGAGATGAACAAGGCCAGGTCGATCAAGGCTTGCTCATCCATCACGGTCGAAAAGTCGTGGTCG
Source organism: uncultured Anaerolineales bacterium (assembly GCA_965370435.1). Taxonomy (GTDB): domain Bacteria; phylum Chloroflexota; class Anaerolineae; order Anaerolineales; family UBA11579; genus CBDUUP01. Next base: position 3,467 of record CBDUUP010000317.1, read on the forward strand.
GGGTTGGTTCCGCCTTTCAGCGCGGCCAGGACATCACGGGGGTCGGCGCCGGACATCTGGATCACGCCTACGAATCCGGTGTAGTGCGAACCGCTGCTGTGAGCGCCGTAGGTGCCCTTGTAGTCCCAGCCGTGGCATTCATGGCAAAGCCAGGTTTCGCTGCCGCTGCGCTGGTTGGTGGATTGGGTCGCCCACAGGGGATGATCTCCAGTAGTAGGCACATTCGCTCCTGTGTAAATCCACCAATTGTCGTACAGATTCCCTCCCCGGAAAGGATCGCCTATTAACTCATTACGATTATCCACCTCCGGGGGGGAGGTGGGGTCTGCTGGGGTATCAGTTGGTGGGGCCTCAGTTGGCGGGGCCTCAGTTGTTGGAGTTTCAGTTTGAGAGGCGCAGCTAGCCATCAGCACACTGAGCAACGCCAGCAAAACGCCGATGGTGATGATGATCTTGGCTGTGGTATTTTCATTCATTGGGGATCTCCTTCCGTGAATGGTAATAATGAGGTTAATACTGGTGAATTTGCATGTTATAGTCCAAGCCACCTCTTTTTTGCAGCGGCTGTTAGCTATCCGGCGTGGTCAAGAAGGATTGAATATCCAGTCCCGAGGCCAGGGCGATGCGCCGAAACTCATCATAAAGGGTCTCGTTGAAGGGAGAGTATTCGTTGTTTTCATAAGGACCGGAGTTTGCCAGGATGGCCTGGGTTAGCTGCTCACGAACGGCCTCCGGCAGCGTCGAAGAAAACCCGAACAACGAATAGAATGGGTTGATAGGTTGGGTGGTAAAAAGGATCTGCATCTTCCTCCTCCATTCACCACTATCTACGTTAGGAGAACCACTAAGGAAATCTTCGGGGGATAATGCCCGGATAGCGGCGAAGTCACATTGCTCGAGAAATACTGCTTCGTGCAGTGCGGGCCAATAGTCATTAGAATTGAGGCCCTCTTTCATAACAGGCCAGACATTTTCAACCCCGTTCAGCCGCAGCAGGCCAAGCGGAAGTATGTAACTGGGGAGGTCAAATTCACGCGTTTTTATGCGGGAGTCTAGATTTCTTGTCTCCGGCCAGCAAGCGCTCGAACCCTCGAGCTGCTGGAGCACATCGGGCGGTTCGCCGGGCAGGAAACCGGTGTCGGTGCGTGAGATGAACATGATGGCTTCAGCTTCTTGCTCACCGAATATCTCGATCGGCCCCGGTTCCACCCACCCTTGCTCGTTTCCCACCAGGTAAGCTAGCGGCTGCATTGTCACTATATGGATCCTGCCATCCCTCAGCGCCTCCAAGGCCTCCATTTCGGTCTTAGGACGAGGAACGAGGATGACGTTTAACCCTATCCCCTCGCCCAGTTTCCGTGCCCAAGTTTCGTATATTTCGAGCGTTCCTGAGGGGGTATTTTCGCCGATAACGCCCCACGCAATAGCGCCTTCTGGGTATGGGGTTGGGGAAGGGGTTATGGTTGGGGACGGGATCATGGTTGGGATCGGGCTGGGCGGCAGCGTGGGGGTGTCCTCCGGGGTGACAATGACGATCTCACTAAAAGGCGGTTCGGGGGTGGTGCATGCACTCAGGAGAAGAATAAGCCCCAGAACGAGGCATCCTATCCAGGCGGGTTTCAGGAGAGGGTGACTTTTTGGATTATTGGATGAGTTGTTCATTTTATCTCCTCCAGAGCTTGCCCTAGGGTTCATCTACCGGCGCGGACAAGTAGGATTGAAGATCCACTCCCGAGG
>CBDUUP010000318.1:0-5156 GCA_965370435.1 uncultured Anaerolineales bacterium
TCGCAGGCCCACGGCCTGCCTCTCAGCCCGGCAACACCAGGCTCCCCGTGCATAATGAGTATGAACGGAGTATACCGGATTGGAAAACGCCTGTCAAGTTGGGCGAGGCAAAACCGACCAAAATTTTCACCTCACAATTATGAAGATTTCTTCATCCACCGGCGTTATCTATATAGCCCAACTCCAAGCAATTGACTTTGCATTTAAAGTCACCCGGAGAACGCATGAAACCCAAACCAGTCATCATCGCATTCATCCTGCCCTAATCACCACTGCATGCTACGGGAAAAACGCCAACCTCCCATCGTTGGAAGCTGTGCTGCTCATCACCTCACCCCCATCCATCACACCCACGCAGGTCACTACTACCTATAGAACGGCGAGGAATTCATCCAGATATCTATTGAGAGGATCCATGAATAACACTGAGAGGAAAACCATGCAAACCAAAAAATTCTTTTACCCCTTGATCTTTCTATTGCTCCTCGCCGCATGTACCACCCCTGAACCACCCGTAAGTGAGGTCGTGATCGTCACCCCGACGGACACCTACCCTCCGCCTCCAACACCTACCAGCCCGCCCAACCCGACGCCAACCATAATCTCACAGACCCCCACCCCCCTCCCCGAAGGCGCCATTGCGTGGGGCGCTCTCTACGAAGACATCTCTCCCGAGGCGCTCGAAATGTACGAATCTTGGGCGCGAACCCTGAGCCAGGCAACAGGATTGAACATCATCCTCGTTCCCGCTCTCATGACCGAAATGGAGACCTTGGAGGCGCTCAGGGATGGCCGGATTCATATGGCGACAATGGCCCCACTAGCCTACGTGGTAGGACACGATCAGGGGTGGGTGGAACCAGGGCCGATCTCAATATGGGGTGAGCAGGAAGCTGAATCCATCATGTTCATCTCTCGCACCGACACCGGTTTCCTGCCCGGCGAACCGCCCGAGGTGTTCCAACAGCTAGAGGGTTCGCGCGCTTGTTGGCCGGAGACAAAAAATATAGCCTTCTCTAGAGATATTAGAATGTGGGAATTTGACTTCCCCAGCTATATACTTCCGCTTGGCCTGCTGCGGCTGAACGGGGTTGAAAATGTCTTGCCTGTTATGCTAGAGGGCCCCAGTTATGAAGGGTATTATCCAAATCTGAAACTTTCAGTTTTTCACAAGCAATGTGAATTCGCCGCCATCAAGGCAATATCACCAGAAGATTTCAAGGATTGGGTTCCTGGTCCCGATATAAATCGGGGTGAATGGGAGCGGAAGATGCAGATTCTTTACACAACAGGACCGATCAACCCATCCTATAGGTTGTACGGGTTTTCTTCTACTCTGCAGGAGGCCGTTCGTGAGCAGCTTACCCAGGCCATCCTGGCAAACCCCGGCCCTTATGAGACCAGTGAATATTTTCCCATCAACGAGACCTATCTTGATGAGTTTCAGCGCATCGCCCTGGCCTCCGGGCTGGACCTTCAATCCTACTTGACCGCCCCGGATAGCTAGCAGCCGTGCAAAAACTAGGCTGCTTGGACCATAACATTCAAAATCAACATCTAATAGTAGACCTCTTTTTACCATAGGAAGGAGACACCCGATGAACGAAAGACGCACAGCCAAAATAATCACCACCATCGGCGTTTTGCTGGTGCTGCTCAGTGTGGCGCTGGCTAGCTGCGCCTCTCAAACTGATCCCCCGCCAACTGAAGCCCCGCTAACTAATACCCCAGCAGACCCCACCTCCTCCCCTACCTCCCCCCCGGTGGTTGATGATCGTGTTATATTGACAGGCGATCCCGCCCGGGGAGGGAGGCTGTATGACAACTGGTGGGAAGCCGCAGGAGTGGATGCGCCCACTGAAGACCATCCCCTGTGGGCGACCCAATCCACCAACCAACGCAGCGGCAGGGACACCTGGCGCTGCAAAGAGTGCCACGGATGGGACTACAAGGGCGCCTCCGGGGCCTACAGCGAAGGTTCGCACTACACCGGATTCATAGGCGTGATCCATTTATCCGGGGCCGACCCCTATTATATCCTGGACGCGCTGAAAGGCGGCGCCAACCCCGACCACGACTTCTCCACCTTGTTGGATGAACAATCCCTGATCGACCTGGCCTTGCATATTACGAAAGAAATCTGGAATATGGATCTACTAATCAACAGCGATGGATCCTCCACAGGTAACGTTGGGGACGGAGAGGGGAAGTATGTGAATTCCTGCGCAGATTGCCACGGCGCGGATGGAACCAGCATAAACTTCGGCGACGAGGATAACCCCAAATACCTGGCCCATTTGGCTATCGACGATCCCTGGATGTTCATCCATAACTTTCGCCTTCGTCGCCACGGTTGGTATACACGATCATTGTCAATGTTTGACCTGGCTGACATATTGGCTTATGTCCAAACCCTCCCCACCGTACCCACTCACGTAGTCAACCTCGGCGGACAAGTGTACGACAAGTGGTGGGCGGCTCTGGGCCTTGAGGAGCCAACCGAAGACAATCCCCTGTGGGCTGCCCAGGATACCAACACCCGCAGCGGCAAGGACACCTGGCGCTGCAAAGAATGCCACGGTTGGGATTACAAAGGTGTGGACGGGGCCTACAGCTCCGGCTCGCACAGGACCGGCTTCACCGGCGTCCTGGCCGCCGCTTCCATGTCGGAGGAAGAAATTACCGCCTGGCTGACAGGCGGCATGAACCCCGATCACGATTTCTCCGTGATGGGTGAAGAGGGCATCGCTGCGCTGGTCGGCTTCTTCCAAAATGGCATGACCGACCCCACACCTTACATCAACCCTGACAAATCTTCAACCGGGATCGCCTACCGGGGACAGGATCTTTACAGAGTCACCTGCGCGGAATGCCACGGCATGGATGGGACCAACATCAACTTCGGCGATGAGGATAACCCAGTTTATATCGGCGCTATCGCCACAGAAAACCCCTGGGAATTCATCCACAAAGTTTCCTTTGGCCAGCCCGGCACGGACATGCCTTCGAGTTTTACAGGCCTGCCTTCAGGTTATGCCGGTAGCTGGTCTATGGAGGATATTGCTGACCTCCTCGCATTCGCCCAAACCCTGCCTGCCGAATAAACAAACATACCAGCAAAACAGCAAGTCCTCCACTGCCATTCTGGTTAATTACACCCAACACAAAGGAGATAACGAAATGATCCTCTATCCAAATAATCCAAAAAGTCACCACCTTCTGAAACCCGCCAGAGTCGTATTCCTCGTTCTGGGAATCATGCTGCTCCTGGGCGCATGTACCACCCCCGAACCACCCGATAGCCAGGTCGTCATCATCACCCCGACGGACACCCACACGCCCCCGCCCAGTCCGATCCCAACCATGATCCCGTCCCCAACCCCATACCCGGAAGGCGCCATTGCCCTCCCCCTTTATGAATCCGACCCCGAGCGCATCGAAATAATCGAAACCTGGGCACAAGAACTGAGCCAGGCTACCGGATTGAACCTCATCCTCGTTCCCGGTATCAAGACCGAAACAGGGCTTTTGGAAGCCCTGAGAGATGGCAAGATTCATATGGCGGAAATTAACCCACTAGTTTACCTGGTGGGAAGCGAGCAGGGGTGGGTGGAACCGGGGCCGATCAGGACATACGATGGGCAGGAAGCTGAAGCCATCATGTTCATCTCACGCACTGACACTGGTTTCCTGCCCGGCGAACCGCCCGAGGTGTTCCAACAACTCGAGGGTTGGCGCGCTTGCTGGCCGGATACACAACCTCTAAACCCCGGTCTAGCGCGTTATTTTGCCCTCCCCAGTTACATACTTCCGCTTGGTCTGCTGCGGTTGAACGAGGTTGACAATATCGAACCTGTTATGAGAATAGGCCTCAGTTCTCAAGGTTACACACCAGTACTGGACCAACCCGTATTTGACGAGGAATGTGAATTCGCCGCTATCCCGGCATTATCCCCCGAAGATTTCCTGAATAGGGGCCCTACTCCAATTGGAGAGCGGGATGAATGGGAGGAGAAGATGCAAGTTCTTTACACCACCGCACCGATCAACCCGTTTGGGTTGTACGTATTTTCTTCTACGCTGCCGGAGGCCGTTCGTGAGCAGCTTTCCCTGGCGATCCTGGCAAACCCCAGTCCTTATGACAGCGAATTTATTCCCTTCAACGAAACCCTTTATGATGAGTTTCGGCGCATAGTCCTGGCCTCGGAAGTGGATATTCAATCCTACTTGTTCGCGCCGGATAGTTAGCAGCCGGTGCAAAGGAGAAAACGAAATGAACCCCATTCCAAATAATCCAAGAAGTTACCCTCTTCTCAAACCCGCCTGGACTACCATCCTTGTTCTGGTTTTTATGCTGCTCCTGGGCGCATGTACCACCCCCGAAACACCCGATAACCAGGTCGTCATCATCACCCCAACGGACACCTCCCCGCCGCCGCCCAGTCCGATCCCAACCATAATCCCGCACACCCCAACTACAACACCGTACCCGGAAGGCACAATTGCCTGGGGCGCTATCTACGAGAACATCCTCTCAGAGCATCTCGAAGTACTCGAAACTTGGGCAAGCTTACTGAGCCAGGCGACCGGATTGAACGTCATCCTCGTTCCCGTTCCCGGGACCGAAATGGAGCGCTTGGAAGCTCTGAGGGATGGCAGGATCCACATGACGGCAATTACCCCGCTTGTTTACCTGGTGGGAAACGAACAGGGGTGGGTAGAACCAGGGCCGATCCAGACCATATTCGGTGGGCAAGAAGCTGATGCTATCATGTTCATCTCACGCACCGACACCGGTTTCCTGCCCGGCGAACCGCCCGAGGTGTTCCAGCAACTCGAGGGTTCGCGCGCCTGTTGGCCGGAGACAATAAAAACAGACCCTTACCAAAGGACTTATTTTGCCATCCCCAGTTACATGCTTCCGCTTGGCCTGCTGCGGCTGAACGGGGTTGACGATGTCTGGCCCGTTATGAGAGAGAGCCGCAGTTCTCAATTCTATGATCCCGCGCTGGAAATAGCCGTGTTTCGCAAACAATGTGAATTCGCCGCTCTCCCGGCAAAATCCCTCGAAGATTTCCTGAGTATGGCTCCTGTCACATCCGAAGAGCAGAGTGAATGGGAGGAGAAGATGCAGATCCTTTACACCACCGCGCCGA
>CBDUUP010000319.1:0-5149 GCA_965370435.1 uncultured Anaerolineales bacterium
TTTCTTTTTTTGTCGGTTGTCCTCCACACTGGATTGGTAGGTAGTCGAGGTTTTCGCGTTTAAAACTGGCTTTGTTCACCCGGATAACCCCTCGACTCCTAGAAACAATCGGGGCCGTTTCTATCGAAACGCGAAAACTACTCAATGTAGTGGCTCCTCAAAGTTGGCATACCTGCCTTGTATACTTGTTCCTTGTGTACTTGTTCCCCTCTTTACTTTCACTCAATCAGATGGCAAGTATGCAAGCCGCGAATTAGCGAATCTACTCCCCTGTACCCTGTTTTCTTGTAAACTTGTTTCCCTGTTCACTTCTATAAAATCAACATCGCGTCCCCAAAGGAATAAAAGCGATAGTTCTCCTCTATCGCGGTCTGGTAGGTTTTTAATATCCGCTCACGCCCGGCGAAGGCGGAGACCAGCATGAGGAGGGTGGAGCGGGGCAGGTGGAAGTTAGTGACCATCGCGTCCACGGCGCGGAAGGTGTAGGGCGGCAGGATGAAGAGGTCGGTGGGGCCTTCGAAGGGGGCGACGGTGTCTCCTGGGGCGGCGCGGCGGGCGGCGGACTCTAGGGTCCGGACGCTGGTGGTGCCTACGGCGATGAGGCGGCCTCCGGTCTGGCGAGTCTGGTTGATGGCGGCGGCGGCTTCCGGGGTCAGTTGGCACCATTCGGTGTGGATGTGGTGTTGGGCGGGATCGTCCTCATTGACCGGGGCGAAGGTGTCCAGTCCAACGTGCAAGGTCAGATGGGCAAAGCTCACGCCCTGGGATTTGAGCCGGTCAATCAATTCGGCGGTGAAGTGCAGCCCGGCGGTGGGGGCGGCGGCGGAACCGGACTGGCGGGCGTAGATGGTTTGGTAGCGTTCCCGGTCTGCAAGGGGCTGGCGGATGTAGGGCGGCAGCGGGGTGTGGCCGATCTGGTCGAGCAGGCCGTCTATGGGGTGGTCGAAGCGCACCAGACGCCGGGCGCCGTCCAACTCGGCGATGATTTCCGCTTCCGGGCCATCGTCCACCTGGATGCGTTTACCCGCCGTCAATCCTTTGCCGCCCACCAGAGTTTCCCAGGTGTGGTCGTCCTCCCGGCGGAGGAGCAGCAGTTCCACCTTGCCGCCGGTGGGGATTTTGCGCCCGTAGAGCCGGGCGGGGATGACTCGAGTCTCGTTTAGGACCAGCAGGTCATTGGGGCGCAGGTAGTCTCCCAGATCGCGGAAGACGGCGTGGGCCAGGGTGTCGGCGGCGCGGTCCATGACCAGCAGCCGGGAGGCATCCCGCGGCTCTGCCGGGGTCTGAGCGATGTATTGGGGGGGGAGGGCGTAATCGAAGTCGGAGGTTTTCAAGGATGGTGTAGACCATAACCTCCCGCAAGTCCCCAACCTGGGGGAGGTTGAAAGCTGCGGGGTTGAGGCGGACCGGCGTGGGCCGTCAACGGTTCAGATAACGAATGAGTAAATTAAGTCCAACGGTGAGGATGATGGATACCAGGATCATGGTCGCCAGGGGGAAGAAGCAGGTGAAGTTGCCCCGGCTGAAGGTGATATCGCCGGGCAGACGGCCCAGCGGCAACCCAACCTTCCCGGCCAGGAAGATCAGTCCGCCGACCACGAAGATGCCGATCCCCAGGATCATCAATGTACGGCCGAGAGAGGGCATCATCAATCCTTATAAATCCAGAAGTTGGATTTCAGGCTGCATAACTTGAGAAAAACGATCCATCCTGCTTATCATTTTATCTTGGAGTAATGACCATTCGTTTCTGTCCACCAAGCCATGATCGGAAATAACGCTACGAATACGGCAAGCCCTTCGATCATCAAGACGTTGCCAATCAAGAGATTCTCCAAAAGCTTGTTCAATATCATCTTTTCGGGATAGGAGGGCATCATAAAGTCGTTTGTTTTTCTCTCTATCTCCACGATCTATATACAACTCTACCTGAGCATCATTCAGCCTAACGACAAAGGCGTATGCAAAGCCGCTTGTACCTGCACTAGTGTTAATGTAGTTTTCCTTACTAGGCGAGATATTTGAGAATTGAGGTGTTCGCTCTCTGGCTTTATCAAGGAGTTGTTCCCAAAACTCCAAGCGGAAAACATGACGTTCAGCTAAATCCTTTTTCTGTGCTCCAACCTGTTTTCCCTCAGGACTTGGTCCAGCAATTATGCTCAATAATGGCGCGGGGGATGAATCGTCAATACTAAAGGCTTCCAATTTCATCAGGAAGAAAGCGGTATCAGCTGGCAAGGTTTCATTAAGCCAATGAATGGCTGTTTCATGTTCGGGGCGAGGATCGCTAGTAATCCAAATGGCTGTTTTTGCATCCAGGTTGCTAAGATATGTAATCATCTTCCCTAAGTGGTCGTGATTGGTTCGTTCCAACTGATTTTCAATAACCACAAAGTTGCCTCTTGAATCCTCCGCCAGAATGTCAGCAGAGAAAGGTCCGGCGGCGGCCTCACGTTCAACTAAATTTAAATCAAACCCAATGACCTCACTTAGAAAATCTAAATTCACTGCTAACCAGGTGGTGAAATCACGGGCTTCGTGAGGCCAAATCTCGCGAAGTGGAACTTTTTGCAAACGTGAAACACTCATGAAAACTCCTTATCAACCGCGCCTATATGTTCCTAAACAAAAGCAAATTTTTCTCTGCGAAACTCTGCGTTCTCAGCGTCTCGGCGGTGAAGTATATTAAAGCAGCCGCGATTGGCCGTCCTTGGGGTAGGGCAGGCCCAGGTGATCGCAGGCGTGTTTGGTGGCCAGGCGGCCCTGGGAGGTGCGCTCCAGGAAGCCCAGTTGGAGCAGGTACGGCTCCACCACGTCCATGATGGTGTCGGCCTCCTCGCTGATGGAGGCGGCGATGGTGTTCAGGCCCACCGGCCCGCAGTTGTATTTCTCGATGATGGTGTGCAGAACCCGCCGGTCCATGTCGTCCAGGCCGAGGTGATCTACGTCCATCAGTTCCAGCGCGTCTTGGGCGACATTATGGGTGACCACCCCTTTGGCGCGCACCTGGGCGAAATCTCGCACCCGGCGCAGCAAACGCAGGGCCACGCGGGGCGTGCCCCGCGCTCGTTTGGCAATCTCGGTGATGCCGCCTTCTAGGGTCTCCACATCCAGGACGCCGGAGGCCCGTTTGACGATCTTCTCAATGGCGGGTTGTTTGTAGAAGTCCAGCCGGAAAATAGCCCCAAAGCGTGCTCGCAGGGGCGCGGTGACCAGGGCCAACCGGGTGGTGGCGCCGATCACGGTGAAGCGGGGCAGCTTCAACCGGATTGAGCGGGCGGAGGGGCCTTTGCCGATCACGATGTCCAGGGCGAAATCCTCCATGGCCGGGTAGAGGACCTCTTCCACGGCGCGGCCCAGGCGGTGCACCTCATCAATGAAGAGCACGTCCCCCCCTTTGAGATTGGTGAGGATGGCGGCCAGGTCTCCCTGCCGCTCGATGGCGGGTCCGGCGGTCACCTTGATGTTGACGCCCATCTCGTTAGCCAGGACGTGGGCCAGGGTGGTCTTGCCCAGGCCGGGGGGGCCGTAGAACAGGACGTGGTCCAGGGCCTCCTCCCGCTGGCGAGCCGCGTCGATCAGGATGGAGAGATTCTCCTTCACCCGCTCCTGCCCGATCAGTTCTTGGAGGGTCTGAGGGCGCAGGGTTTGATTCACGCGGTCGTCGGGGCGCGGTTCCGGGCTGACCAGGCGGTCTTTCTTATCATTCATAGAACAAATTATACAACGTTAAACGTTTAAACGTTGGAACGTTGAACGTTCTAACGTTTGCATTGCCGGTCTGGGTTGTCTCAGTCGAGGGGGCTTTCTTTTCCCAGGATGAAGAAGAAGGTCGCTCCTTTGTCCACCTCGGCTTCGGTCCAGATGTGGCCGCCGTGGCGGCGGATGATGCGCTGGACGGTCGCCAGCCCTACGCCGGTGCCTTCGTATTCCTCCTCGCCATGCAGACGCTGGAACACCCCGAAGAGCTTGTCAACGTACTGCATATCAAACCCTATGCCGTTGTCCCGCACGAAGTAAACACAACCCTCCTCGGTTTGCTCACAGCCGATCTCAATGCGGGCCGATTCCCGGTGGCGGGTGAATTTCAGGGCGTTCTCGATCAGGTTGAGGAAGACCAGTTTGAGCAGGGCCGGGTCCGCCTGACAGGGGTCCAATTCCCCGATTACAACCTCGACCTGGCGGCCCTCAAATTGGTCTTGGAGTTCGGCGATGATCTGCTCGACTAGGTCCGCGGGGTCGATGTTTCTTTTCTTGAGCGATTTGCGGCCTAGACGAGAAAAAGCAAGCAAATCCTGGATCAATTGGTCCATCTGTTGAGCGTTTTCCCTCACCCTGCTCAAGTACTCCTGGGCTTCGGGAGGAAGCGCGGAAGCGTGCTCTTCGAGCAGGATACGCGAGAATCCGTCCAGGGCGCGCAGGGGCGCGCGCAGGTCGTGAGAGACTGAATAGCTGAAGGCTTCCAGTTCCTGGTTGGAGGCGAGCAGTTGGGAGGTGCGCTCGAGCACCCGGCCCTCCATCTCCCGGTATAGCCTGCGGATTTCCTGCTCTGCTTTTTTGCGTTGGGTCACATCACGGGCGATGACTTGAATTGCCTGCACCTGGTCTTCCTTCTTCAACAAGGCCAGAAAGACCTCAACCCAAAGGGGTTCACTGTGGGGAGGATATATTTTTAGTTCCAGAGGGCCTAAATCCTGGCCTCGCAGCACCCGCCAAAAGAGGCGGATGACTTTGGGTAAATCAGCCGCGTTGAGGATACCTATTTTGTCAAAGTGATGCCCAATCACTTCATCTTTGGACATCCCGCTGATCTTCTCGGTGGCTTCATTGATGTCCAGGATAACGCCTTCAGGGCCAATGATGGTGACCGAGTCGGGCGAGGTTTCGAATAGAGTGCGAAATTTTTGTTCGCTCTCTTGAAGTTCGGAGAAAAAAGAGGCATTCTCCAGGGCGATGGAGACGTGATTGGCAAAGGCCTCTAATGCCGGGGTGTCCTCCTGGGTCAAGTTCTCTCCGGCGACGTTCAGCAGGCCGACGACTTTATCTTCCATTTTCAAGGGCGCGTAGATGGCGGGGACGCTTCCCAGGACGTTCAAGATGCGCCCGAAGAACTGGCGGGAGGGCCGGGGAAGCATCTGCTTGATGATGT
>CBDUUP010000320.1:0-5129 GCA_965370435.1 uncultured Anaerolineales bacterium
CCCGTGTAAGACTATACAGTATATTAGGGGGTAAAGTCAAGTGGTAAAACGGATATTAATGTTATGTTAATATTAGAAAAAAGTGATCAGGTAATTGAGTGAGAAGGTAATTAGGGCAATATGCCCCAATCTATGCTTGAATTGACCCATAAACTTCAACCAGTTTTCCGATTCCGGTTGTATTCTGCCCCTGAAAGGGCTATAATAAGCTTCGTGTGAAGCATTGCACAAATCATCTCTAGACGAGGAAGAACACATGGATTTTGAATTATCAGAAGAACACCGTGGGGTACAAAAAATGGTTCAGGATTTTGTCAAGAAAGAGATCGGTCCGGTCATAAAGGAATCCGACCGCAAGCAGGAAATGGCCGACTTCGTCCTGCCGCGCATGGGTGAACTGGGCATTCTGGGGATCTGCCTCCCGGTGCGTTACGGCGGGCAGGGATTCGATTACATCACCCTGGGTCTGGTCTGCGAAGAACTGGAGGTCATGGACAGCACCCTGCGGGTGGTGATGTCGGTGCACATGGGCCTCAACAGTATGGCCCTGCTGCAATGGGGTACTGAGGAGCAAAAGCAGAAGTTCCTGGTCCCCCAGGCCAAAGGCGAAAAATACGGCTGTTTCGGCCTGACCGAACCGGGCGTCGGCACCGACGTAGCCGGGATGAAAGCCACCGCCCGAAAAGATGGGGATGATTACGTCCTCAACGGTGAGAAGATGTGGATATCCCTGGCGACCAAAGCTCACCACGCCCTGGTCGTGGCCCGCACCAACTTCAATGAAGGGGTGGACCCCCACGATGCTCTATCCGCCTTCATTGTGGAGACCGACAGCCCCGGCGTGACCTCTGGAGACCTCCACGGGAAATTGGGCGTGAGGGCCGGGTCCACCGGCTGGCTGAATTTTTCGGACGTGCGGGTTCCGGCGTTCAATCTCCTGGGCGAGGAGGGCGAAGGCTTCAAAATCGCCATGTCCTGCCTGGATAATGGACGCTATACGGTTGCCTTCGGGGCGACCGGACTCATTCGGGCCAGCCTGGAGGCCAGCGTCCGTTATTCTAATGAGCGGGAGGCTTTTGGCCGCCCCATCTCCCGATTCCAGCTCATGCAGCAGAAAATAGCCTACATGGTACAATCCTACGAGATGGCCCGTTTGCTCTGTCTCCAAGCCGGGTGGATGAAAAATCAGGGCAAGCGCAACACCCGCGAGACCTCGCTGGCCAAGTGGTTCGCCACAGACGCCTCCTTCAACGCGGCTTCGGAAGCCATTCAGATCCATGGCGCATACGGATACAGCGACGAATATGACGTTGAACGCTACATGCGCAACGCCAAGGGCGCGGTGATCTACGAAGGCACCAGCGAGATTCACCAACTGGTTCAGGCAGGCTACGCGCTGGGGCTGCGCAAAGACGGCCCCCTGCGCTGCGAACTGCCTGCGTATGATGAAGAATATTGGCAAGAGGAATAACAGTAGGCAGTAGTCAGTTGTCAGTTGTCAGCAAAAAACACTCCCCACTGGCAACTGTAATGTTAACTGTCTACTAGCAACTGACTACTGTTTACTGACAACTGTCTACTAAAAGGAGACTCACCTTGAAAATCGTTGTATGTGTCAAACATGTGCCCGATTCCGCCGCCACCGTGGTGGTTGAAGATGGGCAAGTCACCTGGGGGGATGCGCCTATCGTCATCAACCCCTGGGATGAGTACGCCGTCGAGGCGGCCTTGCAGCTAAATGAGGCCCACGGCGGAGAGGTCATCGCCTTGAGCATGGGGAGCGAAGAGGCCAAAGAAGCCCTCAAGCACGCCCTGGCTATGGGCTGCTCTCAAGCAATACATGTCTCAGACCCGGCCATGGCCGGCGCCGACTCCCAGGCCGCGGCTCGTTTGTTGGCTGCCGCCATCCAGAAGATTGGCGAGGTTGACCTGGTCTTTTTCGGCAAGCAGGCCATTGACAGCGACGTGGGCGTCGTCTCTTCACAGACGGCTCGCGCGCTGGGCTGGCCGGCGCTCACTCTGGCCTCGGCCATCCCGGCCATAGACCCTGGCGCAGGGACCATCCAAGTAGTACGCTCCATAGAAGAAGGCCGCCAGGTCGTGGACAGCAAACTCCCCGCGGCGGTCAGCGTGATGAAAGATTACGGCGAACCCCGCTACCCCTCCTTCATGGGTATCCGCAAGGCTTCCAAGGCCGAGATCCCCGCCTGGACGCTGGCCGACCTGGGCGTTGAGGCGCCTCAATCGGTGGTCTCCTGGCCGGAGATACTCAACCCGCCCTCGCAGGAAATCCTCACCGAGATCATCACCGGCGACAGCCCGGAAGATATCGCCGGGAAGCTAGCTGACGCTATCATGGAAGAGAAGGTACTCTAATGACCAACAAAATATGGGTTTACGTAGACCAATTCAAAGGCGAGGCGCTGCTAACTTCCTGGGAAGTTATCGGCGCGGCCCGCGGCCTGGCCGACCAGATGGACAGCGGCGTGACCGCCCTGGTCTTTGGGGAAGGCGTGGAAGCTTTGGCCCAACCCGCCATCCAACACGGCGCGGACGAAGTCCTGCTTGCCGACGACGCCACCCTGAGCGACTACCGCTCGGATCCTTACACCGCCCTCATCGCCAAACTGGCCGGTGAGCGCGGCCCAGAAGTCATCCTCTTCCCCACCACCACTCGCGGCCGCGAGCTGGCCGGGATGAGCGCCATTGACCTGAACACCGGCATCCTGGCGGACGTGACCGCCCTGGAGATGGATGGCGATGGCATCCTGGCGACCCGCCCGGTGTACGCCGGGAAATTGCTCTCCAAGGTGAAATGCTCGGCCCGCCCACAGATCGCCACCGTGCGGGTGCGGGCTTTCGCCAAGCTGGAAGAAGACGCCGGACGCAGCGGCGAGATCACCTCGGTTGAGCCTGCTATGGCCGAAGATGACATCGCCACCAAGATCGTCGAATACGCCACCGCCGAAGGCGGGGTGAGCCTGACCGACGCCAACGTCATCGTCTCCGGCGGGCGGGGAGTCTCCAACAACCCCAGCCTGGAAGCTCCCGCGGACATCGAAGAAAGCCAGCATGAGATCTGGCGCGCCCAACAGGGCTTCAAGTTGGTGGGCGAATTGGCCGAAGCGCTGGGCGGCGCAGTGGGCGCCAGCCGCGCGGCGGTGGACGCCGACTACATCCCCTACCAGTCCCAGGTCGGTCAGACCGGCAAGTTGGTCTCCCCGGACTTGTACATCGCTTGCGGCATCTCCGGCGCCATCCAGCACCTGGCCGGGATGCGCAGCAGCAAGGTCATCGTCGCCATCAACAAAGACCCCGACGCCCCCATCTTCAAGCACGCCCGTTTCGGCGTGGTCGGCGATTTATTCAAGATCTTGCCCCCGCTGACGGCGGCGTTGAAGGAAAAGCTAGGGGGGTAGGTAATTGGGTAATTAGGGATTTGGTAATTAGGTAATCAGGAAAGAGCTTGCGTTCTGAATAAAAGTGAGGCCGGTCTGGGACCGGCCTCATTGTTCATTAGGTGAAAATTAACGACCTCAGCCACGGAGTTCCCGTGTCAGGATAGATTCTTTACATAATTGGCAAACTCAGCCGCCAAGCGGAAGCCCATCGCCTGGTAGTCAGCCTCGAATCCGCGATGATCATTGATCAGGTCAACCAGCAGTTTTTTGTACCCGGCCTCAATGGAAATTTCTATCATCCGGACGATTATAGGGCGCAGACATTCAGCATCGCGGGCATAGATATAATAGATAGCGGCGGGGTCTCCGCCGTTCATGTAGTTGGGCGCAGCCGCGCAGGCCGCCACCATCTTGTCCCCTTCCCGCACCACCAAGTGGGCGAACAACGAAAACTCATCATTCAGTCCGTGGGCCAAGTACTCCTTGCACCACGCCACCGGCTGCCGGTACCAGATCTTGGCAAGTTCGGCGGCTTCGTCCAGGTCGCGTTGGAGATCAAAATCCATCACCTTATCCACCGGGACATTGAGCTTCCCCTTTTCCAAGTCGTATATGTAATAAACCTTCGATCCCCGGCCGTGGACCGGATGAACCTGGAATCCTGTTTCTTCCAGAATCTCAAAGCTGTCTACGCACATCGTCGAGGCGCGGGCCGCGACCTGGTTCAGGCCTTTCTGCTGTAGAACCTCCAGGGCGTGTTCTATCAGCAGCGGGACGGCGGCTTCGTGGCCGGGGAGGGCTTTGGGATAGACCAGCGAGGCTCGGGTTGCCCCGTCTTCTCCCGTTGGGCGAGAGTAGGACCAAGAATAGGCGGCCAATTCATCGCCAAGATAGGCTAAATATATACTCTCAGGATCGAAGTTCTCTTGAGAGGTGATTTCCATCCATTGTTCCAGGGTGTGGCCGCCCGGCCAGGCCCAATCCCGGCCCACTTCCAGGTCAATCCTGGCTAGAGCCGTTTCGATGCCCTTTTGGTAGGGTTTGCAAATGTAAGTTGTCATGTTTAGGATCCTTTCCTCGTTGTGATTTCAAGTATCGGTAAGAATATCTTTGTAGCGTTTATCGGGGAGGTCGCTGTGGACGTGATCGAGGTGGTAGAGGGCCTCTCTGAACAGCCCGCTCACGTGGCTGTCGTCAATGGAATAAAACACCTGGTTGCCCTCCCGGCGGCTGCGCACCAGCCGGATGGCGCGGAGTTTCGCCAGATGATGGGACACGGCGGAGGCGGAGACCGGCAGGTGGGAACTCAATTCGTTCACGCTGAACTCCTTTTTGGTGAGGAGGTAGATGAGCTGGGCGCGGGTTGGGTCGCTCAACGCTTTGAAGGTCTCCACGATTTCCTGCAAGATGTCATCCTGCAGGAGGATTGGTATATCATTTTTCTGGTTCATTTGAGTCTCCTATATCTGAGTATATGCTCAGATACTAAGATAGTATATCATATTATTTCTATTTTTACAATTGCTGGAGGGGAGAAAGTTGTGATAGGATAAAGACGACAGCAACGGAAACGGAGAAACCATGACCCAAGTAGCCTTCATCAAAACCACCGACTTTTTCAAACACATCTCTTTTAATTAGCACACAAGCGCCTGTTACAGCTTGATACTCCTGCATAACATTTGCTTCAGGAAAATCGCTTCCTGTGGCAATTACAATACCATCTGT
>CBDUUP010000321.1:0-5076 GCA_965370435.1 uncultured Anaerolineales bacterium
GGTGAAGTGATCGTTTTGCACCCATTCTTCCAGGATGAAGGGGCCTGTGCCGGAAACACAGTCAGGGGTCAGACCGTAGCCTTCACCACAGGATTCGTAGGTCTCTTGGCTCATCATCAGTCCCCAGGCGCCGGACAGGTTGAACAGCAAACCGGGGAAGGCGCCGTCCGTGTGTATTTCAACCGTGAGGTCGTCTACCACTACGACATCCGTCACCGGGGTGAAGAGGTAGCCGCAGCATCCGTCGCCATCTCGGACCAATTCGACATTCCACTTCACCACCTCGGCGTTGAAGTCAGAGCCGTCGTGGAAGGTGATGCCTTCTTTCAGGTGGAAGGTCGTCACGCTGCCGTCAGCGGAGACTTCGTAGCTTTCCGTCAGGCCTCCGGGTTGAAATGCGTAACTGGAGTCCACAGTTACCAGCGTATCGTAGACCATCATTACAGGCTCACCGGCGGTGGCCATGATGGAGATGTCAAAGGTTTCTGTATATTGTATGGGGACGGAGACGACCAATTCTTTTGGCGTGTCGTCTACCTTCGGGCCGCAGGCGGAAAAGATAACAGCCAGCAGGATGGTCAGCGCGAAAATTTTCCAAAACTTTCTTTTCATTGCGTACTCCTCCAAGTATTGGGTAGCAATTTATCAATAGCGAATATGCTTGTGGTTCAAATCTAGTTTATTTTTCTTCTAAATTACGATAAACTTCACCTCCTTTTATTATTGGAACCGATGGTTGTAGTTGGTTTCTACGTTTATATCACATCTTGAGCAGATGTTCGTTTCTGTTTAGACTTTTTTTCTTCAAAGACATCCGAGCCGAAAGACAGACCGGTCGGTCTTTACCTTGAATATTTTAGCACAAATGGATAAAATGTCAACTATCCTGATTGTACATGCTCAAGCTGTCTTAGAGAACTTCCCGCAGGTTGGTACTGGCGTATTAACATTTCCATTTTGGCGTGGCTGGATACTGAAATGGGTATTTTACGCCTAAACCTGCGGGAAATCGAGGTTCAAGCTGCCTTTCAGGTCGGCTCATGCTACAATACAATCCCCACGCACGATAGGTATTTCCCCAAACAAATTCCTTTGGAGACCGCCGCCATGCAAGGATCAATTGACCAAATCGTCAGTTCCCTGGACGTTCGCCCCCAGAATACCGGATTGATTGTGGGAGTGGTCAAAGACGGCCAGCTTTCTGTCTTCGGCTATGGCAGGGCGAGCCAAGCCAACGGTGAGCCTCCCACCGGGGACACCATATTCGAGATTGCATCAATCACCAAAGTCTTCACCGCCTCCTTGCTGTCCATCCTGATCGCAGATGGGCTTCTCAACCTGGAGGATGCGGTCTGTAATCTCGTGCCCGCGCTGTCCCATCTGCCGCCGGAGATAACTCTGGGGAGGCTCGCCACCCATACCGCGGGGCTGCCTAAAATGCCCTCCAATTTGCTGCCATCCATGCTCAAGAACCGGAACGATCCATTTGCTGCCTACACGGAAGCTGATCTCCTGGCCTACCTCTCCAAGTACCAACCCAGGCGAACCGGGGAATCTGCTGAACCGGTCTACCTCTACTCGAATCTGGGCTATGCCTTGTTGGGATACACTCTGGCGCAAAGGGCCGGTTTCTCCTACCAACAGGTCCTGGTCAACAGGATTTGCCTTCCGCTCGACATGCCCGACACCCTCATCGCCCTGTCCCCAGAGCAGGAAACGCACCTTGCTCCGCCTCACAAGGCCAATGGAAAACCGGCCCTCAATTGGGATTTGAGTGGTTTTGCGGGCGCGGGCGCGCTGCGCTCCACTGCCAACAACCTGCTGAAATTCCTGGCCGCCAACCTGGGAACGCCCCCTTCCGATTTAACCGGCCTGCTCCAAGCCTGCCACCTCACCCATCCTGGAAATTTTCCCCCGCCGGGATTCTTGCCCCGGATGCTGGCCGCGTTGTTCCGGGAGGGGCAGGACACCCGCCACTACGAACAAGCTATGGGCCTGGGATGGCATGTGGGACAGCTTTCGCCTGGCGGCGCGCAGGTTCATTGGCGTCACGGGGCCACCGGCGGATACAAGGGTTTTATAGGCTTCGTGAAAGAAACCGGCAGCGGCGTGGTGGCGCTTGCCAACCGGGGACTGGAATTTTTGGACCCTTTTCTCAACACCTCCTCTGCGGACAAAGTTGGTTTCAGCGTTCTCGAATTCCTCAATTCTTCAAGGTAAAGAGCCAATATAATGAAGGAACCCATTCAAAACCTCACCGCAGACGCCCTGGATTTCCTGGCCTCGGTGGTGGGCGACGCTCACCTTTCGGTCAAAGAGGCCGACCGGGACCAACACGCCAGCGACGAGTCCTTCCATACCGCCCGCCGTCCGGCAGCCGTCGTTTGGCCCGCCTCGGCGGAAGAGATCGCCGCCATATTGAAGTACGCCGACCAGAACCGGATCCCGGTCACGCCCTGGGGAGCGGGCACCAGCCTGGAAGGGAATCCCATCCCCATATACGGCGGCATTGTGCTTGACACCCTGCGAATGGACCAGATCCTGGAGATTCGCTCCGATGACTTCCAGGTGGACGTGCAGGCTGGGGTGAAGTACAAGGATATGAACGCCGTCCTGGGAAAACAGGGATTGTTCTTTCCCCCCGATCCAGGGGCCAACGCCAGCATCGGAGGCATGGTCGCCAACAACGCCGCCGGAACCCGCACCCTCCGTTATGGCATGACCCGGGACAACGTCCTGCGGTTGGAAGTCGTGCTGGCTTCAGGCGAGATCATCTACACCGGGACCCGTTCGACCAAAACTTCTTCGGGGTACGATTTGGTTCACCTGTTTGTAGGGTCGGAAGGCACTCTGGGAGTGGTCACTCAGGCGACCCTGAAACTAGCTCCGTTGCCTGAAAAATTCAGCGCCGTCATCGCTTCCTTCCCCTCGTTGGAGAGCGCAACCGGAGCCGTTTCCACCATCATGGGAAGCGGGATGACCCCTGCCGCCCTGGAATTCATCGATCCCGCCACATTGGTGGAACTCAACGCCTCCGGCGAGTTCGAACTCCCCGTAGAGCCTACCCTGCTGATGGAATTCCACAGCGCCACCGACGCCGGTCTGAAAGAGGAACTGGCGGTGATGGAAGAACTATGCCGGGAAGAGGGTTGCCTGACCTTCGAGGCCGGGCTGGGCCGGAGCGAACGCGACCGCCTCTGGAAAGCCCGCCACCAGACGTACGAAATTCTGGTGCGCCACAATCCAAGGTCCGCCTTCTTGATCGTGGACGTGGCCGTGCCGGTCTCCAAGTATCCCCAGTTGGTTGCCCTGGCCCAGAGCGCATTATCCCAACGGGACTTGCAGGGCTATCTGGTCGGCCACGCCGGGGATGGGAATCTGCACCCTCTGATCCCCTATACCCCCGATGACGCAGACAGCTACACGCTCGCCCTCGCCGCCGACCAAGCCATCGTTGAAGCCGCCATCTCGATGGGCGGCACCGCCACCGGGGAACACGGCGTCGGCATCGGCAAACGCCAGTTCATGGCCCTCGAACACGGTAAGAGTCTTGACGTGATGCGGGCCATCAAAGCCGCCCTCGACCCCAATAACATCCTCAACCCCGGCAAGATCTTCCCGCCGGAGGAAAAGTAAACATTCGATAGGAGGTTTTGCCAACATGCAAGAACGCACCGATTTTCAAGTCGGGGAGCAATCCACCCTGACCAAGACCATTTCCGATGAAGACATCCGGGACTTCGCCCGCATCTGTGGGGACGAAAACCCCGTCCACCTCGATGAGGACTACGCCAAAGGAACTTTTTTCAAGGGGCGCATCGCTCATGGGGCGTTGGTGGCCAGTCTGATCTCGGCGGTGCTGGGGAACCAACTGCCCGGCCCGGGTTGTATCTATCTGAGCCAGGAGGTCAAGTTTAAAGCGCCAGTGCGCCCCGGCGACACCGTCACCGCCCGGGCCGAAGTCACCGCCTGGGACCAGGATCGGGGCCGCATCACCCTGCTGACTGAAGTTGCCAACCAAGACGGCCTGGTCGTCATCACCGGCCAGGCCGTCTTGGTGATGGCCTCCTATTTGAAAGTTACATAAAAATGTCATTTCTCCCTTCAGGTTGAGCAGGATATGCCTTTCAGAGGACGAGTGTTGAATTTGTAGCTTTCACCTGACTTTGAATAATCAGACACTTCGAAGGAATCTTGGTAGTTTTGATAGAAAAATTAAAAACGGCAGTGGAAATTTCCTAAAGGGTCTATTATTATCCTAAATCTTTACCAAAGCTCATGTAAGTTTATGAAAAATTAATTGGCCAAATGTAACCGGATAACTCCTTTTCCTCGGGAGAAGAAAGAGTAATCAAATTATGTATTACCTGTAGAACCAAATCCTCTGATGTCCCTTTCTGATTCAGCTAAATTATCAACTATTTTGAAATCCGCAGTCACAATTGGAGCGAGTATCAATTGAGCGATTTTTTGCCCCTTTTTTAAATGATATGGCTTTGACCCCAAATTAATCAATATTACTTTTACTTCTCCTCGATAACCTGAATCAATTGTACCCGGAGCATTTAATACAGATATTCCGTGCTTGAGAGCCATCCCGCTCCTTGATCTGATTTGAAGTTCGAAACCATGAGGCACTTCTACTGCAAGACCTGTAGATATTGCTTTTCTTTCCGTGGGTAGCAAAATTGTATCTATTATGGAATATAGATCTGCTCCCGCATCATCGGGATATGCATAGTTGGGTATTCTCGCAGCAGGTTCTAAGGTTTTAACCTTGATAATATGAAGAGTATCATTTTTTGATTTTGACATTTAGTTCCTGACCATTGGTACCCAAATAATGAAATTGTGCAAATTCCGTAAGACTAATGTGGAATCATTTTTTATCTATACTTCTATAAAGAAGTATTAAAGATATTACAGAAGTAAACTGAACAGCCAAGATTTTTGAGTCGTAACTAATATCATCGAAATACATCTTGATGGAATCCCAATATAAACTAAGAGTTAATAATAATATTATTGAAACAATAATTAAAAATTTTCCTAAACCTAAATAAATTCACTGTAGTT
>CBDUUP010000322.1:0-5040 GCA_965370435.1 uncultured Anaerolineales bacterium
TTTTTTTTCTCATAAGATTCAAGGCCATGAAATTATTGTACCACCGACGAAACCGTATATATTCGCCTGGGCCTTGTTTTGGACTTGTCTTAATCAATTCCCCCGCCTTGCGTTCCGTTTTATTCTCCCTGTTCCATCGTGGAACCCCGTACCATTACGGACTAACATGATGTGAGTTCGGCCTTAATCCTTCCCTCGCAATTTGCGCCAATACGGACGGGGTTCCCATTCTAATTATCTTTCCAGATGTGTGATCTTGGCGGTGGTTTGATCTGGCGTGATCGAGTCCAACCGTCGGACTAGGATGTTTTGGTTTCCAATGGAATAATCTCCCCCATACCCCTCCCCTCCGAGA
This sequence comes from uncultured Anaerolineales bacterium, assembly GCA_965370435.1. Classification (GTDB taxonomy): domain Bacteria; phylum Chloroflexota; class Anaerolineae; order Anaerolineales; family UBA11579; genus CBDUUP01. Next base: position 356 of record CBDUUP010000322.1, read on the forward strand.
TGGTATAATCTCACCGACACAACCCAACCTCAGAAACCCGTGATTCGTGGATCGAGAGGCGAACAATCGGAACATCTTCCCCCCTCTCCCAACCAAACCACCTTCACATCCCATTCACTATTAACCATTAACCATTCACTCCTCTCCCCCACCATGCTGGAAAAAATATCCGGTATCGAAGACCGCTACGAAGAACTTAACCGCCTGCTCGAAGAAGTGGGCGACGACTACCAGCGCGCCGCCGAACTGGGCAAAGAGCGCGCCGACATCGAAGCCATCGTCTCGAAGGGACGCGAGTATCGCCAAGCGCTCGAAGGCCTGGAAGAAGCCCGCGCCCTGCAAGACTCCGGCGACGCCGAGATGGCCGAACTCGCCCAGGCCGAAATTGCTGCCCTTGAACCGGAGATCGTCCGGCTGGAGGGGGAGATCAAGAGCCTCCTGCTCCCCAAAGACCCCCGCGACGGCCGCAACGTCATTGTCGAGATCCGCGCCGGGGCCGGGGGCGACGAGGCCGGTCTGTTCGCCGCCAACCTCTACCGCATGTACACCCGCTACGCCGAAGACCGCCGCTGGAAGACCGAGATTCTCTCCCAGCACGAGACCGGCGTGGGCGGTTTCAAGGAAGTCAGCTTCCTCATCACCGGCAAGGGCGCCTTCTCCCGCCTCAAGTTCGAGTCCGGCGTGCATCGTGTCCAGCGGGTCCCCGCCACCGAGTCTCAGGGCCGCATCCACACCTCCACCGCCACCGTCGCCGTCCTGGCCGAAGTGGACGAAGTGGAGATCGTAATCCCCGACAGCGACGTCAAGATGGACGTGTACAAGTCCGCCGGCGCCGGAGGCCAGAGCGTCCAGAAGAACTCCACCGCCGTTCGCCTCACCCATCTCCCCACCGGCATCGTCGTCCAGTGCCAGGACGAACGCTCCCAACTCCAAAACCGCCTGCGTGCCATGAGCATCATGCGCGCCCGCCTCTACGAGATGGAAGAAGAGAAACGCCGGTCCGAGATCGCCGAAAACCGCCGTTCCCAGGTGGGCCGCGGCGACCGTTCCGAGAAGATCCGCACCTACAACTTCCCCCAATCCCGGGTCACCGACCACCGCATCAACTTCTCCTCCCACAACCTCCCCGCCGTCCTGGACGGCGATCTTAATGATTTCATCGACGAACTCGCCACCCGCGACGAAGCCGACCGCCTCGCCGCCTCCGGGATGGATGAGGAATAAGCAGTCTGCTGGCATTCCGAACGCTATTCAATGGAATTGAAACACCCTCTCCTCCGTAGGGGCGTACCGAGTCCGTCTCATCCCCTCTCTCGTAGGGGCGGACCGAGTCCGCCCCGGCGTACCCAAAACCTGTCATTCCGATGAGGCCGACGAAGTCGGACGACGAGGAATCTCTGTGAACACCGCCTACTCATGACACAAAAAGAATTACCCTCACCCCTCTCCCGTAGGGGCGGGGTCATCCCGCCCCGGCGCGCGCTCCACAATTGACACCCTCACCCCAAAATGATATACTTTAGCTAAATTACCTAAAGCAATCAAGCCTTCCCCCGGAGGTGAACCCGTGGCCGATCAACCTACACCCAAAACCATAACCGCCACCGAAGCCAGCAACCGCTTCGGTACCATGATTGAAGAAGCCTCTCATGGCCGCAGCCTTTTCATCATCACCCGCATGGGCAAAGCACAGGCCGTAGTGATCGGTGTGGACCAATACCGCCAACTTGTGGAAGAGTTGGAGAGCGCCGAAGAGCAAAAAGACCCCGAATTTCAAGCCGCCCTCGCTCAAGCCCGCGAAGACGTTGAACTCGGCCGAGTCATATCCCTTGAGGAGCTTGACCAGAAATTTAACTTGAAAGGCGACCCCCTCAACGCCGGATCCGAATGACCGGTGAGGAATACGTTCTCGTCCTCGCCGCCCAATTCGTCAAAGATTTCGACGCTCTCCCGCCAGAACCAAAGACGCGTGCGCCGCGCCCTGGATAGCCTGAAAGCCACCCCCTATCGAGGCCATAAGTCCGAGGCGCATCCATCGGCCAATATCGCTGGCGAGTAGGCGACCTGCGTATCCGCTACGACATCGAAAGCCAACAGATCCAGGCGCTGCGAGTGACCAAGCGAGAGGATGCATACCGGAAGTTCTAATTTCCCAGAATACCCTTGAACGCCAAACACCCCACCCTCACCCATACCCCCACCCTGGGCAGCCTCCTGCCGGAGTTGCGCCGCCGTCTGTCCCCCTCAAGCGACTCCGCCGGGCTGGACGCGCAAGTGCTGCTCGCCCATCTCACCGGGCAGCCCCGCGCCTGGGTCCTGGCCCATCCCGAAGCCATCTTGACCCCCGGCCAGAACCAGGCCCTGGAATCCGCCCTCTCCCGCCTGGAAAGCGGCGAACCCCTGCCTTATGTCCTCGGCTCCTGGGAATTCTTCGGGATGCGCTTTGCCCTCACCCCCGATGTCCTCATCCCCCGCCCCGAGACCGAACTCCTCGTCGAGACCGCCCTCGATTGGCTCCGCGCCAACCCCTCCCGCCGCCGAATTGCCGACGTGGGAACCGGCTCCGGCTGTATCGCCATATCGCTGGCCGCGGCCCTCCCCGATCTGCAAATAACGGCGACCGACATTTCCCCCGAAGCGTTGAACGTCGCACGTTTAAACGTTCAAACGTTCAACGTTCAAACCCAAATCACTCTCATACAGGCCGACTTACTGAATTTTCCCGCCGAACCCTTCGACTTGATCTGCGCCAACCTCCCCTATATCTCCAGCGATACCCTCCCCACCCTGGCGGTCTTTGGCCGGGAACCCGCCTCCGCACTGGACGGCGGGCCTGACGGCCTGAACCTGATTCGGCGGCTGCTCCGGGAGGCTCCGGCGAAATTATCACCCGGCGGGATGCTGCTTTTGGAGATCGGCGCATCGCAGGGAGACGCTGTCCGAGCCTTGGCCCAGGCCAATTTCCCCAATTATGAAGGAAAAATCAAGAAAGATATACCTGGGCATGATCGCATAGTTGTTGTAAAATCTATACAACCTTGAAACCGTATTCCACGAAGGTCACCTACGCCTATGCAGACCAAAGTCATCCAAGCCGCCGAACCTTCTGCTCTATCCCACGCTGTAGATGTCCTGAATCACAGCGGGGTGGTCGCCCTACCCACCGATACCGTCTACGGGCTGGCCGCCCTGGCCTCGGACACCACCGGTATTGAACGGCTCTATGCTATTAAGGGGCGCAACAGCGCCCAGGCCATCGCCGTGATGCTGGGGGACGCCGCCGACCTGGAGAAGGTTTCCGCCACACCCCATGAGATGGTGAAGCAGTTGGTGGCCCGGTTCTGGCCCGGCCCGTTGACCCTGGTGATGCCTCGTTTGTCCAGCCTCCCGGATATCCTTTCGCCCAACGAGACCATCGGGGTGCGCATCCCCGACCACCCCGTGGCCCTGGAACTCTTGAAACTGACCGGCCCGCTGGCGGTGACTTCGGCCAATCTCTCCGGGCGGGAGAATGCCATCACTGCCGATGAGGTGCTGGAACAGTTGGACGGCCGCGTTCATCTGGTGCTCGATGGCGGGCGCGCTCCCGGCGGGGTGGCCTCCACCGTGGTGGACGCCACCGCCGAAGAGCTGACCATCCTGCGCCCCGGTCCCATCTCCGAGGAAGACCTGCTGGCCGCTCTGGCTTGATCCCCATATTTAGCTCAATAAAATCCTAATCTATTCCTTAACCTGGTTTCATGCTGGGCTAAAGTGGCTGTGTATAATAATAGGTGAATGTTAGATGCATTCTCCTCCTCATACGAAACCGCACCCCAGAGCGTGGCACTCTGGGGCGGTTTTGTTTAAGGGGCGAAATGCAATCAGGTGAAATCATTTTCACGCCACCACGTCCTCCGAAAAATTTGCTTTTTTCAAATCCAAATTTATTAACCTAATCCTTATCCTGGTTTCATGCTGGTCTAAAGTGGCTGTGTATAATAATAGATGAATGTTAGATGCATTCTCCTCCTCATACGAAACCGCACCCCGGAGCGTGGCACTCCGGGGCGGTTTTGTTTTAAGGGCCATTTCATAACTTTAACCAATCTCTTAACTGCCCTTCATGCTCTTTTTATGTCGGTGTGTATAATTATAGTTGTACGATGCAGTCCCTCCTCAAACCAAGACCGCGCCTGAGCCGAGCCAGCCTATGCGCGGTCTTGGGCTTTAATTTGTCTAAGTGGTCTAAGTTGTCTTAGTGGTCTGAGTGGTCGGCATCGTGAGCTTTCCAACTACCCAACTACTGAACTATCCAACTATCTAACTACGGATATGTTCCTTGCAGTTCGGCCTGCTCGAGGATGTGGTCGTTGAGGGCCTCTCGGACTTCTTGCATGGTTGCGCCGGGGTCGAGGGGGAGGGGGGCGTCCAGGGCGAAGAGGAGGAAGACGTAGTTGTGGGAGCTGGGGGGGCAGGGGCCGCCGTAGCCCATGCTGCCGCCGAAGTCGTTGATGCCTTGCAGGCTGCCGTCGGGGAGCGCGGCATCGGGGGGGAGGCCTTCGGGGAGGCCGGTGGCGGTGGGGGGGATGTTGTAGAGCACCCAGTGGACGAAGTTGTTGGCGTCGGGGTCGAAGAGGAGGAGGGTGAAGCTTTGGGTGGCGGCGGGCGGGGCGGTCCAGGCGAGGGGCGGGGAGAGGTCGGCG
>CBDUUP010000323.1:0-5034 GCA_965370435.1 uncultured Anaerolineales bacterium
ACCAAAATTGGGCCAATACTTCTTAACATTTCTGTTTTGGTAAAAAAACATTTTCCGGTTTTCACAAATCAAAAACCAGTATATTTTACACTGAAAGTTCCGATGTCACAACATTGTATTGAATTTAGCACATAGTTATCAAAATTCCAAGTATAATTTATGCAATGCATATTTGGGTAACAACATGATATACTTAATTCTAGCGAGAAACAATACTCGAAAATTCATGAAAAATGTCCAACGAACTAAATGTTGAGGACAAATTAGTCCCCACCAACGCTTTCCTGATAATAAAGGCTCAAATCTATCCTATGGATAGAGCGGTGATCAATATTGGCCGGCGGAATGACAACCACCTGCCCATTGATGACCAACGGGTATCTCGCGCTCACGCTCAACTTCGGGCCATCAAGGGGCGCTACATGATCGTGGATCTCAATTCCACCGGCGGCACCTTCGTCAATGGACAACGCATAACCCAGAGCGTTCTCTATTCCGGAGATTCAATATCCCTGGCCGGGTTCCCGATCTTATACGTGCAGGACTCCCCCGAACTGTTGAAAGAAGCCAGCGCATACGCATCCCCGGACAAGCAACCCGAAGCGGAAAGATCAGCCACCTCTACCCTGGGCGATACTTCCGAGGAAGACACCCTGTTCTTGCCGCGCGTAGATGACAAAGAGGATTCTCAAGGCTCCTAGCCCAAGTCTTCTCCTGACGATGCAAGTTTAGGCCGCAAGAAATACGCCAAAGCCAACCCGCCTCCCAGCATGAGGACGCCAATAAAGATAAATACATCCTGCCAAAACCGGATGGGAAATAGACGGATCAGGGTATCTGAATAGGCGAAGAGCCAACTATCGCCTTCAAAGAATATTCGATGGAAGCCAGTGAATAAAGCATCGAAACTCAAGGCAATAAAAAATATCAACGCCACAACCAATCCTATCGTAAACCTGCCTCCGCGGGCCAACGCCGCGTCGAAATCATCTCTCCACCCCTTTCGCCAGGCCCATACCCCCAACCCTGCCATCCCCACGGCCAACCCCAACCAAATGCCTAATGCGATCCGGGTGAGCGCCTTCACGTCTACCATATGGCTCAATTCGCTTTCGCCGAAGAGCGGCGCGCCGCTGTTGAATTCCAGGTCACCCAGGAAAGAGATATCCTCGTTATTCAACAAATAATCCATGGCGAACTTCCCCCAATGAAGCCGGTCTTCCCTGCTGAAACCGTATGAATCTTCGGGGAAATTGGGGATGCGGTATTCGATCTCCAGGAAAACCGGTAAGAGCAAAATACGGACCGCGGTCAACAGGATAAGAATGGGCGTCAGGAAGGTAATCAACCACCCTGCGATTTTGATAAGAGTGTCTTTATTCAAGCTCATTGTAATTCGTCAACGCCTCCGGTGAGAATAAAATTGATCACCATATTGTTGATGATCCACTCCACCGGGGCCAGATCATCGGTCAAGACCATGCTCCCCTCCGGGGTGGGCGCTATGTTGATCAGGGTGCGGGTTATCGACTCCAGAAGCAGACGATGGACGTCGCCGCGAGCGTACAACAGATTAAAATTCTGGTACAGGTTCCCAACCGTAGTGGGCTGAACGGTGGCATGGACCATCGAATTGAAAGTGTTAGGAATATCCATGACGTGAACGGATGGGAATACTGTTTTCAATGTGCCTACCAGCGCGTCAATCAAACGACGGTCATTGGGTGCGCGTCCCACGTTCATGGTCAGCGCTCCGTCATCGGTCATGTGCTCGCGGATCATTTCGAAGAACTCTTTGGTAGTCAAATGCCAGGGGATATAAGGCGTGCGGTAAGCGTCTATGGCGACCAGTGAATATTTTCGATCGCTGTGGGCCATCCCCCAGCGGCCATCCTGCGCGATAGCGTTCAAGTTGGGCATGGTCATCTCAAAAAATTCTCTCCCCACTTCGATGATGGCGGGATCAATCTCAAAGCCGTCAATGGGGATGGGGCCGAAGACCGCCGTGGCCTGACGAGCTGTGGTCCCGGCTGCCAGACCGATGATGGCAATGCTCTCGACTTGCTCTGGATAGAAAGGGGGGGCGTTGAAAAATGGGCCGGTCAGGAACTGCATCCAGGGGCCGTTGTACTGCAATTCGGTGGGGTGATAAACTGAATGGAAGCCCTGCCCGTCATTCAGCCGGAGGTAGCGCCGCTCTCCGTCCTCGATCACCTCAATGTAATTATAGGCCGATTCTCGCTCATAGATTTGCCCCTCCGAAACCTTGAGCGGCCCTCCAGACCCGAACAGAGCCAACGCCAGCAAGATCAACGGCATCCACAGCCAGCGGAGCACAGCCTGCCGCCCTTCCGCCCGGTACAGGCCAAATAAGGCTACCAACAGTAAATAGCCGCTGAACACCAGGAAGGTGCGGGTCGTGCCCACCAGGGGGATCAAGAGCAGCACCGGTAAAAAAGTGCCGATGAAGGAACCCAAGGTGGAGATGGCGTAGATCTGCCCAGAGACCTGACCGGCCTCTTTCGTATCCTGGATCGCCAGACGGATGGCGAAAGGCGATATGGTTCCCAACAAAGTAATGGGGATGATAAACAATACCAACACGGTCACGAATGCGCCCATCATAACCCCCATTTCCAGAAAGTCAAAGGCCAGAGCGGCATACCGCAGGATCGGTTTGGAGGCCAGCGGCACCAGACCGGCGGTGAAAGCTCCCCACATCATGATCTTGAAAAATGTGCCCGGATGGGGAGAGCGGTCGGCCCAGCGCCCGCCCAGGAAATAGCCAGCGGTGAGATATACCAGGATCAGGCCGATAACGCTGGACCAAACCAGATTGCTGGTGCCAAAGACATTGCCCAGCAGCCGGGAGGCAGTCAGCTCCACGGCCAGGGTGGTCATCCCGGAGGAAAAAACCGCGAAATACAAATAGCGTCGATTCATAGCCACTCCAATGTTCAGGATGAAGGGATTATATCTCAGTTCCCCCGATTCTCGCTGCGTATTGAATCCCCCTTTTTTGTCCCATTTCACAGAATATGATGTATCATGGTTATAGAAGTTAGAATGGTTGAAAAACCCTTATGGCCTCCATAGCTGATTTTGAAACCCTGGTTGAGTATCACAGCGCGGAGATTTTCCGCTATCTGTGGCGCATGATGGGCGACGCGCCTGACGCAGAAGACTGCCTCCAAGAGGCTTTCTTGCGCGCATACGGGGCTTACGACCGCCTTAAAGATGACTCAAACCCGCGCGCCTGGCTGTATAAGATCGCCACTAACGTCGCCCTCACCCACCTCAAGCGGCGCGGACGGCTGGCCTCCCGCACCGCCGACGTAGACCCGGCTCTGGCGCATGACGGCGATTCGGTATCCGAGCAAGTTGACCGGCGATTGGATTTAGAATCGGTCCGGCAAGCGGTGGAGGCGCTGCCCCACAAACAGCGCGCCTCCCTGATGCTGCGCAAGTTCCAGGGCCTCAGCTACGCCGAGATCGCCGCCGCCCTGGACAGCAGTGAAGCCGCCGTTCGGGCCAACGTTTACCAGGGTCTCAAGAAGCTGCGCACCCAATTCAAGACCCCGGTTGAACCCCGTGAGACGATGAGATGAACGCAAAAGATCATCCCCAAGACGACCCCTCCGCCTGGCTGGGCGACGAGAAAGGAACGCCCCAGCCTGAACCCATGACGGACGCTCTGGACGCGCTGTATGCCGTTGGGCCGGATGAGGAGACCGTCGCTCAGGCCCAGGCTAACCTGCGCCAGGCTTTAAGCGAATTTGAAGAAGGCGTGATTTATTATGATTCCCTGCCCGATACCCTGATCGGAGAGGTGTTCGTCGCCGTAGGGCCGCAGGGACTCCTCGCCATCAGCATCAACGAGGGCGAGGATGCCTTCGTGGGGCGGATTCACATGAAGACCGGGGCCAAGCTGGTACGCTCCGAAACCAGGAGCGCGGAGGTCATCAATCAATTACGAGAATACATGCGGGGGAACGTGGATGTTTTCGATTTCCCCCTGGACCTCAGCCGCCTGACCAAATTCCAGCGCAACGTCTTGACCGCCGCCATGCAGATCGCTCCCGGCGCGGTCGCCACCTACGCCGAGATCGCCCGGCGTATCGGCAAACCGCGGGCTTTCCGGGCCGTGGGCCAAGCCTTGAGCCGCAATCCCATCCCCATCATCATCCCCTGTCATAGAGTGATCTCATCGGACGGGACTCTGGGCGGCTATCAGGGAAATATGCGGGCTGTACACACCAAAGCGACTTTGCTCAAGTTGGAGGGGGTTACATTGGCGTGAGGGCGCTGGGGCTTTGGATCACGAAGGGCGCGAAATAACGCGAAAAGCACGAAAGGAATTAATAACCAAGGGGACTTCTCTGCTGGAATCGAACTATCAACTAAGAAACTTAAAAAACATTTATCCGCGAATAACGCTAATCTCGCGAATTATTTAAATCTTTATTCGCGAGATTGGTGAGATTAGCGGATTAATGTTTTTAGTGTATTCCCGACCTCTACGATTTCTTCGACTTGACCCGCGGGCCTTCGGGGGTGTCCTCGACTTCGTATCCGGCGGCGTGGATCTGGTCGCGCAATTGGTCCGCGGCGGCCCAGTCCTTATCGGCGCGGGCCTGATGACGCTGTTCAGCCAGGGCGATGATCTCAGCGGGGATGTCCTCCACAACCGGACGCCATTCGGCCAACCGCAAGCCTAAGATACGGTCAAAGTGCAGCAAGGTGGCTTTCTTGGTCGGGTCGGGCAATTCGCTGCGGACCAGGTCCCAGACCAACGCCAAAGCTTGAGGGGTGTTCAAATCGTCGTTGACCTTCTCGGTGAACTGCTGAATATAACCCTCGTCCACGCTGCCCGGCTCGCCCATTTCATAGACCGCGTTGCGCAGTCGGTTGAGGGCGGTGGTTGCGCCGTCCAGGGCCTCCCATGAAAAGGTCATCTTGGCCCGATTATGAGCGCCCAGGAGAAAGAAACGATAGGCTATTGGTTCGTAGCCCTTATCAATCATAGTCTGCAAG
>CBDUUP010000324.1:0-4995 GCA_965370435.1 uncultured Anaerolineales bacterium
CTTTCCCCTCGTCAGTCACCCAGGGAGGAATGCGATCCAGGACATAGTTAGACGAACTTCCGGTTAGCTCATACCAATTGCCGGTCCAGCCCAACCCATCGGCTATGATGAGAGACTTGAGACCGACCTCATCTATCTGTTTAACCAAAGCAATCCTGGAGTCTGCGCCCGTGCTGGTTATCCCCATCAGGTCAATATCTTCTTCTTTGAATTGATTCAATTCATCGCGAAACTCAGTCTGATCCGGCGGGAAGTATTGCTCGGCCACAATGGTCCAGCCTGCGCTTTCCAGGTCTCTCTTTAGACCGAAGCTAAGGCTGTGTCCGTAGTCGGTGTCTTCCATATAGATAGCGGCCCTTTTTTCTCCCGGATCCCAAGCGCCGCCCGTGATAGCCGCTTCGACAGCCGCTACATAATTGCTTGTCAGGTAATTGGAAGGGGCCGGAAGTATTTTGAAGTTCCAATAGCTATATTTCTCTGGATCAGCATGGATTTTGTCGTTAACAAGTTCCGTCGCGCCCCCGGTGAAAAAGTGGGGTATTTTGTATTCGGCCGTCACCTCCATAACTGCAACGGCGACTGAACTGTGCCAGTTGAAGATACCGGTCTGGATGCCATCCTCCGTCACGGCGGTTCCATAGGCGTTGGCGGCCTCATTGGGATCAGATTGAGAATCGATCCAGACCAACTCGATTTTATAGTCGCCGATTTTATAGTCAATCTGTTCAAACGCCATGGTCACAGCATTTTTGCACTGCTCGCCGATTTCAGCGCTGGGGCCGGTGAACGGACCCAGTACACCCACTTTCAGAACCTTTTCCTCGGCGACAGGCGTTTGGGTAGCCTGTGACGAACTGCATTGGACTGCCAAGGTGGTCAAAAGTATCATCGCCCAAAATAAGGGCTTCATCTTGTGCTTGTTCATAAACTTTTCCTTGTTGACCTACGACCTTGCGTGAGACCTTGCTCAATACGGACCGAGGGAGGGAATATTAGGTTTTATGGTGAGATGCTGTTCCATTTTACATTGAAACTCGTTTTAGCTCTTTTCATTATAGCATTAGCAGAGTGAATCTTATTGCATTCTCCCTCACATTTCATTTGAAAATCATGAGTTTTTAACATCAAGGTTCAATTTTTCAAATTCCCCCCAGCGCTCGAAGCATATTAAAGACAAAAACTGCTCAACATCAAACTCTTGAGCAGTTTCGTCAGGGATTTGTGCCCCCACGGGGAGTCGAACCCCGGTTTCGGCCTTGAGAGGGCCGCGTCCTGGGCCTCTAGACGATGAGGGCGATTACTTCGTAATCGCTGGAGAAATTTTGGTGAAGCTAAAATTCTCCAGGCTGGTATTGCGCACAGCGGAGAAATTCTACCATGCGCAGGGGGCAACGTCAACCAGATCGCCTGAATCGTGGTGAACATTTCTGCGCCGCGCTCATTAAAATGCTATAATTCATCCCACTACGTAAGATAGAAACCGCTTTACCGGTAGCACAAACCCTTACCCATCCCATAGGAGACTCTATGTACGACCCTGAAAAACTCGGCCAACTGCGTAAAAAGCATGAAAAGTGGGAAGAAACCACCCTGAATAAAACCCTGGAGACCCTCCCGGAGCGACTGGAGCAGTTCATCACCACCTCCTCGGAACCCATAGAGCGCCTCTACACCCCTCTGGACGTGGAGGGCATGGATTACGAGAATGATCTCGGCCTGCCGGGCGAGTACCCTTATACCCGCGGTGTCCATCCCACCCTGCACCGGGGACGGTTGTGGACCATGCGGATGTTCGCCGGGTTCGGCACCGCCGGGGAGACCAACCAGCGCTTCAAATATCTGCTCGACCAGGGGCAAACCGGCCTCTCTGTCGCCTTCGACCTGGCCACCCTGATGGGCTACGACACCGACGCCCCCGAAGCCCTGGGGGAATTCGGCAAGTGCGGGGTGGCGGTCTCTTCCTTGAAGGATATGGAAATCTTGCTGGACGGAATCCCCCTGGATAAGGTCTCCACCAGCATGACCATCAACTCCCCCGCCGCCATCATCTGGGCCATGTACATCGCCACCGCCGAAAAGCAAGGCCTGCGCCCCGACCAACTGCGGGGCACCACCCAGAACGACATCCTCAAAGAATACATCGCCCAGAAAGAATACATCTTCCCGCCGGAGCCATCCATGCGGCTGGTGACCGACACCATCGAGTTCGGCGCCAACCAGGTTCCCCTGTGGAACACCATCAGCATCTCCGGCTACCACATCCGGGAGGCGGGTTCCACCGCCGCCCAGGAGCTGGCCTTCACCCTGGCCGATGGGATGGAATACGTGCGCTGGGCGCTGGAACGCGGCCTGGACGTGGATGACTTCGCCCCCCGCCTCTCCTTCTTCTTCAACGCCCACAACGACTTCTTCGAGGAAATCGCCAAATACCGCGCCGCGCGGCGCATCTGGGCGCGGGAGATGAAAGAGACCTTCGGCGCGCAGAACCCCCGCTCCTGGCTGATGCGATTCCACACCCAGACCGCGGGCGTCTCCCTCACCGCCCAACAGCCGGAGAACAACATCGTCCGAGTCGCCATCCAGGCGCTGGCCGCGGTGCTGGGCGGCACCCAATCCCTGCACACCAACAGCATGGACGAAGCCCTGGCGCTCCCCTCCCAACACGCTGTCACCATCGCCCTGCGCACCCAGCAGATCATCGCCGAGGAGTCGGGCGTCGCCAACACCGTAGACCCCCTGGGCGGCTCCTTCTTCGTGGAGGCGCAGACCAACCACATCGAAGCCCAGACTTACGATTATTTTCGCCGCATCGAGGAACTGGGCGGCGTGCTCCCAGCCATAGACAAAGGCTTCTTCCAGAGCGAGATCGCCGACGCCGCCTACCGTTACCAGCTTGAAATAGACCAAATGCAGCGCAAGATCGTGGGCGTGAACGCCCACAATGACAAAACTAAATACAAAATTCCCATCCTGGCGATGGACCCCCAGGGATACGAACGCCAGACCAGCCGCCTGGAGGAGGTGCGTGAAACCCGGGATAACGGCCGCGTCGGCCAGACCCTGGATCGCCTGCGCATCGCCTGCCAGGGCGCCGAGAACACCATGCCCCACATCATGGAGGCTGTCCACGCCTACGCCACCCTGGGCGAGATCATCGGTGTAATGAGGGACGTTTTTGGCGTATACGAAGAGCCAACCTGGATATAATAGTCTGACTGGTCTAAGTTGTCGTAGTAGTCTAAGTGGTCAACATAGTTATTATGCTTGGACTGCGCAAATGAAACGAGGAGTATTTTGTGCGTATCGGAGTTTTAACTGGAGGCGGAGACGTGCCCGGCCTCAACCCTTGCGTCAAGGCCCTGGTGTACCGCGCCATTGACGAGGGCCATGAGGTGGTTGGCTTCCGCCGGGGGTGGTGGGGGCCGCTGAACTACAACCCCGATGATCCCAACTCCCACGCTGCCTGTTTCGTCTCGCTCAACAAGCAAAACACCCGCACCATAGACCGCACCGGCGGCACCTTCCTGCACACCAGCCGCACCAACCCGTCCATGACCCGCCCCGATCAAATCCCCGAATTCTTGGAGCAGGGCGACTTCAAGAAAAAATCAGATACCTATGACACCACGCCTCAGATTCTAAGAACCCTGGAACACCTGGAGATTGACGTGCTGGTGCCCATCGGAGGCGACGATACCCTGGGCTATGGCGCCCGGCTGCACGAAGAGAACTTCCCCGTCGTCGCCATTCCCAAGACCATGGACAACGACGTTTACGGTACCGACTACTGCCTGGGCTTTTCCACCGCCATCACCCGCAGCGTGCAGCTCATCCACCAACTGCGCACCCCCACCGGCTCCCACGAGCGCATCGCGGTGATCGAAGTCTTTGGCCGCTACTCCGGTCAAACCGCCCTTATCTCCGGCTATCTGGCCGGGGTGGATCGGGCCATCATCCCGGAGGTGCCTTTCGACATCGAGAAATTGGGACGCTTGCTCAACGAAGACCGCGATGCCAACCCCAGCCATTATGCCCTGGTGGTCATCTCGGAGGGCGCCCGTTTCATCGGCGGTGAAATGGTTCAATCCGGGCAAATAGATTCCTTCGGCCACTATAAATTGGGCGGTATCGGCGCCCTCATCGCAGAAGCGATCAAGGAAAACACCGGCACCAATACCATCTACCAACGATTAGCCTACCTCATGCGCAGCGGCGCCCCGGACTCACTGGACCTGATGGTGGCGGTCACTTTCGCGAACATGGCGATGGACGTGATCTCCCGGCGCAACTTCGGGCAAATGGTGGCCCTGCAAGACGGCATGTACACCTACGTCCCCGCCGACACACCCGGCATGGGAACCCGCCAGGTGGACGTGGACGAGTTGTACGACATAGAAACCTATCGCCCTAAACTGAGAAAAGCGCGCGGCAAACCGATGTTCTTGTACTAGAGATCCACAGAGTCGGAGTAGCCATCAGTCGTATGCTCCTCCCCCAGGTTATCTCATAGCGGTGAATTTATGAAACTAGGAACTTTCCAAAAAACAATTAGAATGTTGAGGGAAGCTTTTCAGATTCTACAGGTAGACATGTCCCTGATAGAGTTGGAAAAACTGGCCGTCATGATAAACAAAACCATGACCCAACAAGCCAGAAGTTTCCACACCCCGGAACACGTTTTCGACCTGGCAGATTCATCCAACGCAATCTTATCTCTGGCTGCCTTGTTCCATGATTTGGTTTACTATCAGGTTGACCTGGGATTCCCTCCAGAAATACACCAGGTTGTCAAACCATATGTCCAGGAAACAGACGGGAACAACGCCATCATCAGGAATATCCCCTCGAATGATCTGGGCTTTACCTTGACTCTTGAAGTATTCGGATTCGAACCCGGGCAAGAACTTTCCCCTTTTACCGGCCTGAATGAGTTTTTGAGCGCCCTGGTTATGAATAAAGTCCTGGAAAAGGCGGTTCGGGAAAAGGATCTATTAA
>CBDUUP010000325.1:0-4983 GCA_965370435.1 uncultured Anaerolineales bacterium
GGTGAAGCCTCCCTGAAAAACCGACAGCTTTCGTAATACGCTGTGCTCCGGCTCCAGGAACAGACCCCAAAAGGAGTCAAGTACGGCCAATAAGTTTCGATGCCTTTTGGGGATCTCTGGTTTGTCAGTCTCTAGAAAGGCGAGGTTGTTTTCGATGTTAGTTGCTATTTGCCGGCAGGAGAAGGTCTGCACCCAGGTTGCAGCCAACCCAAGCCCCAGAGGGACGCCTTCTACAAGTTGGCAAATTCGGACTACATCCGGCCCGTTCTCTTCGGTAATTATAAAATCAGGTTGGGCGAGACGGGCGTTCTGGAGGAACAATTGGATTGAGCTAGACCTTTCCACATTTGCCAAATTCCCATTCACTGGACATTTCAATCCCTCCAGAGAAAAAATAACCTCTCCTTCAATATCCAATATTTCACGTGAAGTAACCAAAAGTTTTACGTTGGGTGAATTATTAAGAATTTCTGACACTATTCCCGACCCAATACGAAGGTGCTCGAAGTTATCCAGCACCAGCAGCATCTCTTTGGTTTTTAAATAATTGAACAGTTGGGTTTTCGTATTTTGGGGGCCGGAAAAAGAGAATTGAACCGTCTCGGCAATTGCGAGCGGAATAAAATCCTCTTCGGCTATAGTTGCCAAGGGTACGATGAAAACGCCGTCTTTATAATTATGAAGACACTCAGCCGCCACTTGGACCGCCAGTCGCGTTTTGCCATACCCTCCCGGAGCGAACAGCGTTACAACATTCGCTTCGACCAACAGCTCCTTGATCTGTTCCACTTCTTCTGAGCGGCCCACAATTTGATCTATCTTGGTGGACAGGTTGGTTGCCGGAGGTTTTACTTGCTCTACCAGCCAGTCTGCCAAGGGCGTGTTTTCCAGATCAGGTTGGTGTTTCCATCCATCTTCGCTTTGCTTGAGCGCTCCCCTCTCAACCAATTCAGCGATCCCCTTTTGGATATAACCGGGCAGCCCCTGGGTTTCCTTCTGAAACCACTCAATAAAATCAAGCGGGGGTTCCCATTGCAAACTGTTTCGCAGCCATATTTTTACCCCCTCGATGGTCATTGGCTGCAACATGATTGTATTTTGAAGAGCAGCTTCTAAATAGAAGTTAGATAATGGCTTGGTTTCTTCTTCGGTGTAAACAACGGCGATCTTGGGGAAATTGGAGGAGAAAAATAATTCTCGCCAGAACGTCAATGTAGCCTGATCCAGGTACGGAAGGTCATCAATCATCACCAGAAGGCCATTTTTCTCCTCATCTTCGATCCTTCTTTTCAGGCCGGTGGTAAAGTCATCTGGATTTTCGATGGGGGAGGGCAGTCCCCCAAAATTCTTTAGCGAATTTAAGAGAGCGCCATACCTGCGATATTTTAGAGCTGGCGTTCCTTTCAAAGAGAGAATATCGTATCCGTGAAGTTCAGCGAGATTGCCGACCTCCTCTAAAAGGCGGGTCTTGCCAACTTTAGCCGGGCCAATAACCTGGAAAACTCCGCGTTGTTGTTGGTCAAGTCGGGTTAGAAACTGAGTGAATTGATCCAAAGGATGGTCGCGCTCAATCAGACGCGTTTGTGAATCCAAACTTTGGGAGAGATCTTCATCTGCATAACAAACCCTGGCGCGCCCTGTACGTTTGGCCTGGTAATGCCGGTGGTCGGCTTTTTCAAATAAAATTTCAGCATCCTTGCCATCTTCAGGTAAACAAGCCACTCCAATGCTGATGGTAAGTGAGATGGGGGGATTTCCGCGAAATGTTTTCGAACTAACATCCTCCAATATCCGTCTGGCGATGGCGGTTGCCCGTTGTATTCCAGTGTTTGGAAGAATAATTAAAAATTCATCGCCCCCATAGCGGAAGGCCAGATCGCTATCGCGTATGGTTGACTTGAGGCGGGCCGATAATTCCGTCAACACTTGATCCCCTCGGGCGTGGCCAAAAGCATCATTGACACTTTTAAAATGATCCAGGTCTAACAGCAGTATGGAGAGTAATTCTTTGGACTTATGCGCTTTTTGGACTTCTACCTGGAGATGTTCATCCAAAGCGGCGCGAGATAGCAAGCCGGTCAAAGGATCTGTTTGATGTTTTATCTGGGACATATCCTGCTTGCTTACTTGAATAGAAAACTGGACAAACTAGTGTTTTCATCCTAATATGGGTGTGTGTTGGGCTGATTCAGGCCCAGATATTGTCAAAAATAAATTTTTTCTGCATGCCGGAGAAACCACTCTCATAAGAGATGGCCTATACAGCATTATACTACATCAAATGAATCGTCTAAGCTTGATAATTTTAATTAGCGAGTCTACCGGAAAATACGCGCTGAGATATTTTATTTCAACTCACCTAATTGCCTATCATCAAGTACAATACCCATGAACATCTCATCAGGAGTCTGCACATTGCGAAACTCGCGCCTTCAATTGGTGCCCATCATTCTAGTAATAGCCCTCACCGGTCTGCTCGGCGCGTCTTGCAGTATTCCCCAGCCGGACGAGAGCACGCCGACGCTCGATAATTCTCCGACTGCTTCTCCTATCCCAGACACGCCCCAAATCACACCCTCACTTACCTCCACCGCACTGCCGCCGACAGTCATCTTGTTGGCCGCGGAAGACGTGGAACCGGCATTAGAAGCGACCTTCCGGTCGGCCCTATCTGAACTGACCGCCGCCGCCAATTTGCAGCTTCAAACGGTCTCTGCGCTTTCTGCCAACGAACTGGGGAATAACGTTCGGCTGGTGGTCGCCCTTCCTCCAATCCCCGAACTCGCCGCGCTTATCACGACTATGCCAGAGACCCAATTCCTAGCGGTGGGGATTCCCGGCCTGCCCTCCGCACCTAACTTAAGCAGCATTGGAGCGGACGGCGATCATTCCGATCAACAAGGCTTTCTGGCCGGGTACGTCGCCGCCCTGCTCACCCCGGATTGGCGGGTGGGAATTCTCAGCCCTTCCAATACCGATGCGGGCCAAGCCGCCCAGATAGGATTCATCAATGGCGCAGTGTACTACTGCGGATTGTGCCGACCAGCTTACCCGCCATTCCACGTATATCCACTATATGCCGAAGCGCCTTCCGAGGACAGCGCAGCCGGATGGCAAAGCGCCGCCGACTTATTGATCGCCGAATCGGTAGAGACAATTTACCTCGCGCCCGGCGCAGGAGATCAGGCTCTGCTGGACTATCTGGCGCAGAAAGATGTCTACATTATCGGCAGCGGAATGCCGCCCGAACACCTGCGCACTCACTGGATAGCGTCAATCTACGCCGACCCAATTCAAGCGCTGTATGAACTATGGCCCAGCCTGCTAGAAGGACAAGGAGATATTCACATATCCACCTCCTTATCTCTCACCGAGATCAATCCCGATTTATTCAGCGAGGGCCGGCAGCGCCTGGCATTTGAACTCCTGTCCAATCTTGAGGAAGGCTACATTGACACCGGATGGGAGCCGTAATACTATTCTTGGCATTTGCTAACGCTGAAAGTCCCATCTTGCATACTATAGACGTTCATGTTAAACTTGACAAATGAATCTCACTAGAAATCTTCAAAAGGAGGCTGTATTCGCGAAAACATCTCCACTTTTCACCCATATTCGATCAACCAAAATCCTTTTTCGGAGGAAGAAAATCGATGAGTAAGAAAATCTACCCAATTCTATCCCTGTTAGTAATCCTGTCTATGTTCCTGGGAGCTTGTTCGTCAGCGACAGAGACCGATGCACCCGAACCGACCTCGCCTCCCGCGCCGGACGCGACCGATATGCCGCTGCCGACCGATATCCCCATGCCCGGCGAGGGCATGAAAGTCTGCCAGGTCACCGACGTTGGCGGTATTGACGACAAATCCTTCAACGCCACCGCCTGGAAGGGCGTCGAGGACGCTATGGATGCCTTTGGAGTCGATGGTATTTACCTCGAATCCCAACAGCAATCTGACTACGAATTAAACATAAATGCCTTCCTGGAAGATGACTGCGACCTGATCGTCACCGTCGGCTTCCTGCTGGGCGACGCCACCGCGGCAGCCGCGGCGGCCAACCCCGACCAACTCTTCGCCATCGTTGACGTTGACTTCTTCGACTTTGTCGCGTTTGAAGATGTCACCTTCGACAACGCCAAAGAACTGACCTTCCTGACCGACCAGGCTGCTTTCCTGGCCGGATACGCCGCGGCTGGCACCACCTCGACCGGCATAGTGGGCACCTTCGGCGGCATCAACATCCCGCCAGTGACCATCTTCATGGATGGCTTCTACTTCGGCGTCCAATACTACAACGAACAGCACGGCACCGACGTGCAGGTGCTGGGTTGGAACCCGGTCACCGCCGATGGTCTCTTCACTGGGAACTTCGAGAGCACCGATGACGGCCGGGCCATGGGCGAAAGCCTGATGGACGAAGGCGCCGACATCATCATGCCGGTTGCCGGGCCTGTGGGCCTGGGCACCGCGGCGGCTGCGCAAGAGCGCGGCGGCGTCTTCATCATCGGCGTTGACTCCAACTGGACCGTCAGCGCGGCCGAGTACGCCGACATCGTCCTGACCTCGGTCCTCAAGAACATGGACGTGGCGATATACGAAACCACCCAAGCCGTGGTAGAGGGCACTTTCGAGGGCGGCCTGTACATAGGCACCCTGGAGAACGGCGGCGTGGGTCTGGCCGCTCTGCACGAATCGGTTTCCGCCGAACTGGCCGCAGAACTGGATACGGTGAAACAAATCGTTATGGCCGGAATGCCGGAACCCACCCCAGACTTCAAAGTCTGCCAGGTCACCGACGTTGGCGGCATTGACGACAAATCCTTCAACGCCACCGCCTGGAAGGGCGTACAGGACGCTATGTCGGTCTTCGGTATTGATGGCATTTACCTGGAATCGCAGCAGCAATCCGACTATGAGGTGAACATCAATGCCTTCCTGGAAGATGACTGCGACCTGATCGTCACCGTCGGCTTCCTGCTGG
>CBDUUP010000326.1:0-4976 GCA_965370435.1 uncultured Anaerolineales bacterium
GGTTTCTATAAAGTAGGAAAGAAGTACAAAAATTAGCTTAACTTAGCACTTAGGGGTAAAGTTATTGACCGCTCACTACCTCCCGCAGGTTTGGCCTAAACAATCCCATTTCAGGATACTGCATCTTCAAACTACAGTGGCATATTCTAGCAGCAACCTGCGGGATGCTTTCTATCCTCGGCGGCACTCAGCCGCCAGGGCGCAGATCTCCTCCAGGGCGATCTCGCGGCCTTCCCGGTGCAGATCGCGGCTGTGGCGGCCCACCGAAAAAAAGTAATGGTCGCCCAACACCACCCGAAGCTGCCGGGAGTTGAATCCCAGATCGGTCAGCAAACCCAGCATGGGGGTGAGGCCCACCAGGCGGTCTTCGTGGCCCAGGATGACCTTGAATCGACCCCAGTCCTTGACCTGGGGCGGGCGCTTGGCCTGTCCCATGGCGAAGAAGGTATGCGCCAGGGTGGATTTGTCAGTGCGTTTGAAGATGCGCCCGTGTTCGGCCTGGACGGCCTTGCTGGCCCCGGAAATGAGCTGCTTGACGATCACCGGTGAAACAGCCTCGGTCAGCTTGTCGAGCGACAGGCGGCGTCCCGCCCAGATGCCGAGTCCCAATGTGCGATAGAAGCCTTTGCGCAGCGCGTCGTTCATCAACAAGGCGGGGGCCAACGCGCAGCGCCCGATGAGTTGGCGGGGCCAACGTTGGGGGTCGAGGTAGAACAAGGCCGCCCCGCTCATGGAGTGGCCCACCAGGAGAATGGGCACGTGCCGCCTCCCCCCCAGCAACCCCAACATCTGCAGCCATTCTTCAACTGAGCGCATGTCGGCGGCCGGGTTGCAGTCGGAATACCCCAATTCCCCCGGTTTGCGGAAGGGCGAACGCCCAAAGCCATTCACGTCCGGCGACAGCGCCAGGACATTGGTCTCGTTGGCGCAGACCCGGGCGGGCAGGTTCTCCCAGATGGCGTTGCTGCCATCCCAGCCGTGCATGAAAACTACCACCAGGCTGGTCTTGCGGGGGAACTCGCCGCGCCCCCCGGCAGCGATGATGCTGCCCCTCGACCAATAGGCTCGCCAATAATAATCTTCCAGCCGGGTAGACTTTCGAAAAGCATCCAGTTTCTTGGGTTTGAGGGCGCCCTGTTCCGCCAGGTCGCTCAAGGAGTAGGCGGCGCTGTAGATCCCTTTCTCCGGCTCCGCGCGCACCGGGCTGCCAACTTCGATCCAGGAGAGTCTCTTCTTGGTCATCCTCTCTATTATATACCGCCGCGCCTGGTGGACGACGCTTCCTGGGGGACAAATTTCACTCCCCAAGCTAAGTTGTCTAACAACTTTTACTATGAAATCAGTACTTAATTGCTATGGATTCCGGTTTGTTTATGGGTCATAATCAGGATACTCTATTAACCAGTTTCCTTTTTGGAGGACGTAGCATGAAACGAAAATTGTCAGTTTTGTTAGCATTTGTAATCACCACCTCTCTTGTTTTCTCCATGGCCGGGGGTATTAGTATGGCGACTGCGTCGCCTGCTTATGCCCAAGCCCTTGCGACTTGCCGGCAAGAAGTCGTAGGCCATGCAGAAGCCGGCGCTATGGAGGTCCGCTGCCGCAGGGCGGTCGTATTCTACGGCGCAGGCGCCTGCGTAGGAAAGTGCGTCGCCAATCCGAAACTTCCCAACAAAACCATGGAGGATCTTCGGAGTATTGAGCTCATGCAGGTCGTCTCCTGGGTCTATATCCGAACATTGAATGAAGCCCGCGAGCCGGTAGACGTGTGGACGACCACCTGTTTCAGCAAGAATATCGTTGACGACGTCGCCCACGGTAGCATCTTCCGCTACAACACCCACACCGACGATTGGGTCCCCGTAGGCTACACCTGGTGGCACGAGAGTGGCGACCTGTGCGCCAATTACTACGGCGAGGTCAGCCTGGCCTTGATTGGCTGGGCGCCATAAACACTAACTACCTATAATTGACCATTCGGCGGGGAGGTTTCCCTCCCCGCCGATATTTTTTAACCGCCCCTTCCTTATAATTCCGGCGTCATCTTGTGCCAATCTGTTGTTAACTGGTATGCGTGGCAGGCGTTGAAGAGAACCTCTTCCCGGAAGTGTGGCCCCATCAACTGCATCCCGATGGGCATCCCCTCGCCGTCGAAGCCAACCGGGAAAGCCAACCCCGGGATTCCCGCCAGGTTGGCGGGCAGGGTGAACACGTCCTCCAGATACATCGCCAGGGGGTCGTCGCTGTGCTCGCCGATGGGGAAAGCGGTGGTCGGGGCCACCGGCGCGGCGATCACGTCCACTGTTTTGAAAGCCTCCTCGTAATCCCGCTTGATGAGGGTGCGCACCCTCTGAGCCTGGCCGTAGTAGGCGTCGTAATACCCCGCCGAGAGGGCATACGTGCCTAGCATGATGCGCCGTTTGACCTCCGGCCCGAAGAGGACGCCGCGAGTCTGGCGGTAAACGTCTTCCAGCGCCTCCGCCTCCCGGCGCGGCCCATAGCGGATTCCGTCGAAGCGGGCTAAATTGGCCGAGGCCTCCGCCGGGGCTATCAAGTAATATACCGGCAGGGCATACTCGGTGTGGGGCAGGCTGACGGACTTGATCTCCGCGCCCAGCGATTCAAACATCTCCACCGCGGCCCGCACCGCCGCCTCCACCTCCGGCTGGATGCCCTCAATGAAGAACTCCTCCGGCACGCCGATGCGCAGTCCTTTGACCTCAACAGTATCGTCCAGTACAATCTCCGGCACGGGTATGTCCCGGCTGGTGGCGTCCAGCGGGTCGCGCCCGGCCATGATGCTGAACAGAGCGGCCGCGTCCACCGCGTCCCGGCCCAGCGCTCCCACCGAATCCAATGAAGAGCCATAAGCGATCAACCCATAGCGGGAGACCCGCCCGTAGGTGGTTTTGAGTCCGGTCACCCCGCAGAAGGAGGCCGGTTGGCGCACGCTGCCGCCCGTGTCGGTGCCCAGAGCGGCGGGCGCCAGCCGAGCCGCCACCGCCGCCGCGCTGCCTCCGCTGGAGCCTCCCGGCACCCGCTTCAGATCCCAGGGATTGAAGGTCGGGCCGTAGGCTGAATTCTCGGTCGAAGACCCCATAGCGAACTCGTCGGTGTTGGTCTTGCCCAATACCACCACCCCCGCATCCAGCAAACGCTGGACCGCGCTCCCGTTGAAGGGCGGCACGAAGTTCTCCAGGATGCGTGAGCCAGCAGTGGCCCGCACCCCGGCCACCGCCAGCACGTCCTTGACCGCCAGCGGCACGCCCAACAGCGGAGCCTCATCCTCCCCGGCGCGCAGGCGATCATCGGCCGCCTCCGCCTGGCGGAGAGCCATCTCTGGAGTGAGAGTGAGGAAGGCGCGCACCTTTGGCTCCAGCCGCTCGATCCGGGCCAGATATGCCTGGGTCAACTCCCGGCTGGAAAAATCGCCCCGGCGCAGGGCCGCGGCGGCTTGGGTCAAGGTCAGGTTGGTCAAATCAGTCATAGGATGATGGTCACTCCATATCCAGGACCGGCGGCACCCGGAATTGTCCCTCCTCGGCGTCGGGAGCGTTGCCCATCAACGCCTCCCGGCTGAGGCCCGGCCGGACTTCATCGGGGCGCAATTCCAGAGTGATAGTTTCCGAACCCCCGCTTGAAGCGGGCGGGATGTCGCCCGTATCCAGAGCTTGCAGCCGGGCTACGTGCTCCAGGATGCTGGAGAGCTGCTGGCGGTAAAGGGCCAACTCCTCCGCAGTCAATTCCAGGCGGGCCAATTCAGCGATGTGTTCAATTTCTTCTAGGGTTAGACTCATAGGCGGATTATATCAAAACGTTTAAACATTGAACCTTCTAACGTATCACCAGTTCAGGGCGTACCAGCGTAAATACAACTCCATATGCGAAGACCAGTACTCCTCATCGTGGGTGCCGGTGAAAAGATACCATTCGTGGGGGATGCCTTTCTCGGTCAGCATCTCTTCAAACCAGAGGGCCGAACCGATGATGGTGATATTATCCCTCTCGCCTACGTCCATGAGGATGCGGGGCATGGACTCCGGGGGGATGGCGTCCAACCAGCGAGAGAGGTAGGGGGAATCGGCCCCAAAGATGGGCAAGCTGTGCAAACCCAGCGCGCCAAACAATTCCCAGTGGAGCAATCCCAGCCGCAGCGCCCAGGAAGCCCCCCGCGAAAGGCCGCCAATGAAGCGGTAATCTCGGCGCGGTAGGGTGCGGTAGGTCCGGTCAATGTGGGGGAGCAGGTCTTCAACCAAAGCATCCCCGAAATTGTCTTCCTCGGGAGAAGTCCACATCACGTCGCGGGGCATGACGATGATGAAAGAGGCCATCTCCCCCGCAGCGATCAACCGGTCGGCGGTCTCATCCGCGCCCATGCGGTCCCACTGGTCATCGGTGAAACCCTGCCCGTGGATCAGATAGACCACCGGATAATGTTGGTCGAGCTGCTCTTCGTAGCAAGGCGGTAAATAGACCCGGTACTCCAGAGGTCGTTCCAGCAAATCAGAGGGCAGCGCATCCAGCGCCATGCGCCCGCCATTCAGCTTGCAATCCGGCGTGGGAGAGGGTGTGATCGATGCGGTCGCGGTGGGAGTCAGGGGCGTTGCCGTAGGGGTGCGCGTGGAGGTCGGAGGGAGCGTTGCCGTACTGGCAGGCGGAGTCGAGGTTTCCGGCAGCGCCGTTGGAGAAACCTCTCCCTGCGCCAACTGGCAAGCCCCCAAGGCCAACGCCAAACCGAGGCAGGCTATCCCAACGCGAGCAGTGTGCAAGAAAGTTCGGATCATCATAGGCAGAAAATAAAAACGGTGGGCTGAATTATAGCCCACCGTAAGCGATTTTGGACACTAGGGATCGATACAACCTGGGAGCATGACCACCCACTGTCATGCTGAACGCCCCACAGCGCGGTTCAGTGTAGAAGAAACACCCCCTCTTCCGTAGGGGCGGGTCTCAGACCCGCCCCGGCTCGCAAACAC
>CBDUUP010000327.1:0-4948 GCA_965370435.1 uncultured Anaerolineales bacterium
GTTACAGTGTAGGGCAGATTTTAGGCAACTTGGGAATCGCCTATAAGAATCTGGGAGAGACCCGTCGGTCAATCGAGTTGTATGAGCAATACCTGGATATTTCTCGCGAGATTGGTGACCGGCGCGGGGAAGGAAATGCCCTTGGCAACTTGGGGATTGTCTATAAGAACCTGGGCGATAATCGCAGGGCCATCGAATTTTATGAGCAGGTATTGGAAATCATGCAAGAGACCAGCGACAAGCGCGGGGAGGGGAACGCTCTCTGGAACTTGGCTCTAGCGATGGATGAATTGGGGGAACGGGAGCAGGCCATCGCCTACGCGGAGGCCTCATTGGAGATACGCGAGCAAATTGAAGACCCCAACGCTACGATGGTGCGCGAGGGGCTTGCAAAGTGGCGGGGAGAACAGTAGGCAGTGGATAAGAAACGCCCCATCTTCCGTAGGGGCGGGGCTTGTCCCCGCCCTGGCGCGCCAACAACCATAGCCTTGTCCGAAACCCTAAATTTCCTTCGTCTGGATACCTAATTGGGGTCATTCCGGCCGCGGGAGGGAGAAGCAGATGCGGGCCCCATTGCCGGGGCGGGGGTCGGCCCAGATGCGTCCCCCGTGAGCCTCCACCACGGCCCGGGCCAGGTACAGCCCCAGCCCAGCGCCTTTGGTCTGACGAGCCGCCTCGTCGGCGCGGTAGAAGCGGTCGAAGATGTGGGGCACGTCGCCGGGGGCGATGCCGGGGCCTTGATCGCTGACGCAGACGTTGACCTCTTTGTCCCCCGCCTCCCCGCTGATGCGGATCTCGCCGCCCTCCGTGGCGTACTTGATAGCGTTGGAAACCAGGTTGGAGAGCACCTGGTCAATGCGGCCTTCGTCAGCCATGACGATGGGAAAATCGTCGGGGAAATCCACCACTATCTCATGGGCCGCGCTCTGGGTGCGGAAACGTTCGGCCAGACGCTCGACCAGGGTATCCAGGGCCAGGTCGGAGAGGCTCATGGAGAGCGCGCCAGCCTGCAAACGGGTGGCGTCCAGGAGGTCTTCGATCAGCTTTGTCAACCGGTCGGCCTCCTCTTCGATCACAGCCAGGCTGTCCCGGACCACTTTCCGGTCCCAGGAGGCGTCTTCACGGCGCAGGGTGCCCACGTAGCCCTTGATGAGGGCGATGGGCGTCTTGAGTTCGTGGCTGATGACGGAGACGAAGGTGCTCTTGATCTCCTCCGCTTCCCGGAAGTGGGAGATGTCCCGCACCGAGGCGATAACGTTGACCAGGCTGCCCTCCGGCGAGAAAAGAGCCGCGTAGGTGATGCCCACCGGCAGGCGGCTGTCGTCGGGCCGGAAGAGGTCGCCTTCGACGTACAACGAGGCGCCGGGAGAGAGCGGCCACCCGCCCGCTTCGGCCTGCTCCAGGGTGAGGCCGTGCTCGATCTCGGCCCAGCGGATGAACTGGTCGTGGGGGCGGCCTTGAATTTCCTCGACGGTGGCGTCCAGCATACGGGCGAAGGCCGGGTTGCAGCGTTCGATGATGCGGTTGGGGGTCAAGATCAACATGCCGTCGGCGGCGGAATCGAGCAGGCCGTCCAGACGCCCCTTTTCGCGGGTGGCCTGGGTGTATAGCTGGGCGTTCTGTACGGCGATGGCGGCCTGGTCGGCAAAGCTCTGCAGCAGCTTGCGTTCGTTGGTGCCGAAAGAGCCTTGATAATTGCGGAAGACGAAGATGACTCCCAACACCGTGTTGCGGGCGATGAGGGGCATCCACACCCCGGAACGTAAGTCCAACGTGGCGGCCCGGGTAAGGTTCTGGAGCAGCCGGTTGATCTCAGGGAGCTCAAAACGGGCCGGGTCCTCGTGGTCGGGGACTTCGGCCAATAAGGGGTCGAGGTAGCGGATGAACTCGGCAGTGATGCCGTGGGAGGCGGCGATTCCCCATCCGCCCCCCTCCTCCCGCAAGGTGATCAAGCCGACCTGCCCGCCCAGCATATCCGCAGACAGCCGCAAGATGCGCTTGAGCAGATTATCCAGGTCAAGCTCCTGAGTGAGCGCCCTGGATATTTCGAGCAGGTAATCGCGCTGGCGCACGCGGAAATCGGGCAGCATGGGGAGGCTATTTTCCTTTCGAGTCCGGGAGGAGGCTCATTTCGATGATGTCGAGGGCTTTATCCAAGACCTCTTCAGGCAAGTCGAGCATGCCCCGGAAGCGGATGGCCTGGGCGCCGGATTTGAAGGCGTAGAGGCCGTTTTTCATCAAGGTCTTGACGGTTTCATCCCTTGCTTCGCGGCTGGGGAGGTCGAAGGCGACCATAAGCCCTTTGCCCCGCACGTTGGAGATGGTCCCATTGGAGCCTTCCTCTATCGCGCCTAGTCCGGAGAGCATCTTGGTTCCCATTTTGGCGGTATGGGCCAGGAGGTTGTTCTGCTCTATGATCTCCAGGTAGCGGGCGGCCCGCACCATGTCCACCAGATTGCCGCCCCAGGTGGAGTTGATCCGGCTGGACTCCTCGAAGACGTGGCCTTTGACCTCATCCACTCGCGGCCCGACGATGATACCGCAGACCTGGGATTTCTTGCCAAAGGCGATGATGTCGGGCAGGATGCCGGTATGCTCCACCGCCCACATCTCCCCGGTGAGTCCCATCCCGCTTTGGATCTCATCCACAATGAGCAGGAAGTCGTGTTCGTCAGCCAGGCGGCGGAGTTCGACCAGGAATTCGGGGCGGAAGTGATTGTCGCCGCCCTCGCCTTGAATGGGTTCCAGGATCAGGGCGGCGATGTCGCCGGGGTACTGTTTGAGAGCCGTCTCGATCTGGGAGAGAGCGATCTCCTCCGCTCGTTTGACCTGGGCCAGGACTTCATCGGTCACCGGGAAGCGCAGCTTGGGGTTCAACACCCGGGGCCAGTCGAATTTGGGGAAGTACATGTACTTGCGGGGGTCGTCGGTGTTGGTCAAGGATATGGTATAGCCGGAGCGGCCGTGGAAGGCCTCCTGGAAGTGGATGACCTTGCTGCCGAAGCCTTCCAGCATGTACTGGGAGGCGGCCCCGCCGGAGGCCTCGATGCGGGCGAAGTTCTTGCGCACTTTCCAGTCAAAGGCGGTCTTGAGGCCGTTTTCGACGGCCAATGCGCCCCCGCTGACCAGAAAGAGATGTTTCATCGATTCGGGCATGGCGATGCGCGCAAAGGTATCGACGAACTCGGCCATCAAGGTGGTGTAGATGTCCGAGCTGGAGGGTTTGTGGAGAGCGGCGGCGGCCAATTTTTCCAGGAAGGCCGGGTCGCGCATGTCGGGGAGGTTGTAGCCGATGGGGACGCTGGCGAAGTAGGTGAAAAAGTCTATGTATTCTTTCCCCGTCAGGGCATCCACCAGGTACGGGCCGTGGGAACGCTCCAGGTCGGCGACGAGGGGCGCGCCATCGGCGAGCATGTGTTGGCTGATCTTGCTGTGAACGTCGGAGGGTTGCATGGGTTGGTGAACCTCGTGTTTTAGAGTATGGATAATGGAGGGGAATTATAACATTAGGGAGGGGGTAAACAAGGAAACAAGTAGACAGGGAAACAGGTAGACACGGAAACAGGGGGTTGAGTAGTTGTGGGGCTGGGAGGCGGCGTTTCTGCCGCTGGACAAGGCTAACCCCCCATTATCTGTTGTCCTCTTTGTCCTCTGTGTCCACCTTTGGCTCTTTTTTACTAATAGGATATATTAGACAATATATAGTATTTATATGTCAGAGGACACAGGAGACAAGGGTTAAAGGGGGGTAAAGATGGGTGGAACGAGGAGTTATGCCTTGAAATCTTTATGCCTTGATATTCTTGATAAGGTTATCAAGGCGTAAAGATGGAAAGATATATGGCCGGAGGGTATGTCCTGGCTTGCGTCTACGAAATGGCCGCGTTTTTTCCCCTGAACAAGATTCTTTACATACCTTGTGTCCAATCCGGTGAGTCCACAACAGATCGGCTAAAGATCAACTACCTTATTTATTGAGACGTGCACATTCCTTGCAGAGGCGTTTGCCTCCAGTGCCCTGCCGCAGATTTTCGGGCTCGATGTTGTTGCCAGTGTTGCATTCGGTGTTGTTGTGGTAAACTTTTTGCTCGCTGGAGTGCCACGGTGATTTGATAGCCATGAGTTTAACCTCCTTTCGTAAAAAATTAGGGTTCTATATATTTTTATACCTTATTGTGAGGTTTTTCTTCCATGACAAGGAGGAAAGGGGACATAGGCGGGTGAAGCAGGGCAGTATGCCTTAAGATCTTTATGCCTTGATATTCTTTCCATCTTAACCTCCTTGTTAAGGTTAACAAGATAGAAAGATGGAAAGAAATATGGGGGGGGAGGTGTCCATCTTGACCTGTCGCTTGCGAAATAGTTCGTTTTTTCATCTAAATCAGGCCAACGCTATTTTGGCCGGTATCTCCTTTTTCCACCTTGTTATTTTCATATATAATAAGGTCATATTCATGATTGTATTGGGCAAGGTAAAATTGGTAATATGAGGAAATCATATGAGTAATATCTTTGTGAGTTACTCTCGTCAAGATAAGATTGTCGTTGACCAAATAGTAAACCAGCTTCAAGATATTGGTTTTACTCTATGGATCGACCGCTTCAACATTAAAGGCGGCTCTCAATGGCAACTGGAAATAACCCAGGCCATCAATGATTGCCGTGATTTTGTTTTAATACTATCTCCTGACTCTGATAAATCCGAGTATGTGCGTAAAGAGTTAGCTCTTGCGCTCAAATCAGAGAAAAATGTTATCCCAGTTTTCATCAAATCCTTCTCTCTTTCGCCAGAAATAGAACAGAGTTTAGATGGCGTGCAATACATCGATATTGTGTCTGATTATGAAATAGGTATTGAAAAGCTAAAATTCTCGCTTGGTGAGGGAGTTAATTACTGATGTTACGCAGACAAAGGAAAAATCGAGTAAGATAACCAGATGGACAAAGA
>CBDUUP010000328.1:0-4931 GCA_965370435.1 uncultured Anaerolineales bacterium
GGTGAAATCAGGAACTCATTACTGTATATGGACGTCTAACTCTCATGGACATCACTCAACCTTCTTCAATTTACGACGATAGGCAGGCATGGTGGGCGCAGGCTGCCGGCGCGCTGGTCAGCGGCGTGGCGATGTTCGCCATCGGCCTTATTCTGGTGATCCTGGCCTATGAGGTTCGCTACAGCGGACGCATCTACCCTGGGGTGTCGGTTTCGGGGATCAATCTCTCTGGCTTGCAGCCTGAGGAGGCGGCGGCGCTATTGGTTCGGGAATTGCATTACACCGAGCAGGGGACTATCCTGGTGCAGGATGGCGACAATCTATGGGCAGTACAGCCGTCTGAGTTAGGCCTCTTCTTGGACCCGGAAGCGACCGCCCAAACCGCCTACCGGATAGGACGGAGCGGCGGGATGATGACTAGACTGGGGGACCAGTTCCGGGTCTGGCGCCAACGCGTGGAAACGCCGCCTTTGTTCATCTATGATGAGCGTATCGCCCAGAACTATCTCAACCGTCTGGCGGAGGAAGTGAACCGCTCTACGGTGGAGGCTGATTTGGGCGTGGACGGGGTTGAGATCATGGTGCATTCTGGGCAGATAGGCCGCACCGTGGACGTGCCTGCCACCCTGGCCTTGATAGGGCCTCAAATTCAATCCATGCTGGATGGGGTGGTGACTCTGGTGGTACACGAGACGCCGCCTATCATCCTGGACGCTAACGAGCAGGCTGAAATCGCCCGCACCATCCTGAGCGCGCCGCTCACCCTGACCATTCCCAACCCAACCGGGGAGGAATCCGGCCCCTGGACATTCGACCCTCAAACTCTGGCCGAGATGCTTTCCATCGAACGGGTGGAAATCGATGGAGAGGCTCGTTACCAGGTTGGGCTGAACCTCGTCAAAATGACCGGGTTCTTGGAGGGTATCGCCGAATCGCTGGACATCCAACCGGAGAACGCCCGGTTCATCTTCAACGATGACACTCGCCAACTTGACTTGCTGGCTCATGCTACCACCGGGCGCAGCCTGGATATCGAAGCCAGCATCCAGGACATCAACCAGCGGTTGGCTCAGAACGAGCACGAGATCGCCTTGACTTTCGATTACACGTTGCCGGAAGCCTCCAGCGAGGCCACCGCAGAAGAGCTGGGAATCACCGAGGCGGTCAGTGTGCAATCTTCTTATTTCTACGGTTCCAGCAGCGCACGGATACAGAACATCCTGACCGCCTCGGCCCGATTTCACGGCCTGTTGGTCGCGCCGGGCGAAACTTTTTCTATGGTGGAAGCCCTGGGCGACATCAGCCTGGATACCGGCTACGCGGAAGCCCTCATCATTTATGGCGACCGCACCATTAAAGGCGTGGGCGGAGGCGTGTGCCAGGTGAGTACAACCCTCTTCCGGGCGGTGTTCTTCGGGGGGTTCCCGGTGAACGAGCGTAATTCCCACGCATACCGGGTGTCTTATTATGAATATACTGCCAGCGGGAGCCGAGACCTCAATCTGGTCGGACTGGACGCTACGGTGTACGCGCCGTTGGTAGATTTCAAATTCACCAACGATACCCCTTATTGGCTTTTGATGGAAACTTACGTCAACGTGTCGGCCCGCAGACTGACCTGGAAGTTCTACTCCACTTCCGACGGGCGCACGGTGGAGTGGCATTCCACCGGCCTGACCAACACCGTCGAACCGCCCGATCCGCTCTATGAAGAAGACCCAGAGTTGGAAAAGGGCGATATTGAGCAAGTGGATTGGGAAGCCCAAGGAGCCGACGTGACCATCACTCGCACGGTCCGGCGAGATGGACAAGTTTATTTCACCGACACCTTCACCACCCATTACCTGCCCTGGCGGGCGATCTATCATTACGGCCCCGGCACCAAAGGCATGCCGCCACCGGAGGACGACTAGATAGGGGTTAGCGACTAAAGTCGCACCAACAACTGCGAAGTCCACCCTTCGGTGGACTAAAAACGCATATAACGACGAATGCCGACTTTGTACAAGATGCGGTGATTTATCGCAAGGTCCCATCTAAGCCATTACATTTAGTAGTGTATACTTATCCTGTCTCCTAAACTTAATCCCAAATCGAAATACACCCACTAGACAGTACTCGTATGTCGTACTAAAATTGGCCGCGTGAAAAACGCGTCTGATTATTTTAATTAACTAACTTAATACATACTCGATACAATCCATGAGCATTCATCCCAAAACTGCAAACTCGTCCCCTCCCGGCATTGACGCCGACCCTAATCCACCACCTACAAGCGAACACTTCATAAAGCTACCTCAATGCACGCTGCGTTACATGAAAACCGGCGATGGCCCGCCTTTGATCATGGTTCCGGCCACGTTATCCAGATTAGAGGATTGGTATCCGCTGGCGCAATTCATGGGCTTGCGATTCACCGCCCACTTCTTCGAACTCCCCGGCCATGGGCAATCAACGGCTTTCGACGAGCCGTTCACCAGCCAGCGGGTGGCGGAGACCGTCGAATCGCTGATGGATGAATTGGGTTTTGAGAGAGCCAGCATCATGGGGTTTTCGTTCGGCGGCATTCTGACAATAAAAGCGCTGTTCCACCTGCGAGCGCGGATAGACAATGTGATCCTGATCTCGCCTGCGGCTAGCTGGCAAGCCCTGCTCTATTCAAAAGCTCAACTGCGGAGTATGCGAATGGGCGCTATGTTGTTGCGAATCACCGCTCTCCGTAAGGCGATATTGGGCCTGATCCAGCATAAAAGATTGGGGCCTGCGACCATCAAAGCGATCCAAAAGTTCGGCAACATCGAGGACAGCATACCGCTTGAAAAAATATTAGGCCAACTCCCGGCTTCAACTTTTGAGGTACTGGCCTATCAGCTCCACGAGGCTTTGACGCTTGAACACCCTCTACCCAATCCTCCTTTTGAGCAGCCTTGTTATTTCGGCATGTCGGTGAACGATCCTTTGATTGATTTCACCCTCACGCTGGAGGCAGTCGAAAATTTATTTGAAAACCTGATGGTGGAACGCTTCGATTTTCCCTATCACCAGCCGCCAGTACTGCCCACCTTCCTTGAATTGGTCCGGGATTATGGTCCCCTCCTGAAGATGACCTAAATTTACCCTGATATCGCATTCTACCTGTGAGGGTTTATTTCCCAGCAGACCGCATAAATGATAAGATGATTAAAGCCCTGCCTTTTTTATGAACAGGCTGTTACAATCTAACTACTCAATATTTCAATTCTCTACCTAGCATAGACGAGGAACTAAACCTATATGGATACCTGGATGATAGAAGGGGGCGTCCCCCTGCAAGGAGAAGTACAAACCAGCGGCGCGAAGAACTCCATCACCAAGCTGATGGTGGCCTCCATGCTCACCGCGGAACCCTGCACCTTTCATAATGCCCCCCAGATCGGGGACAGTTTAATCACCCAAGAAATTTGCGAGGCGCTGGGGGCTGTATTCTCAGAACCGCAAGACCACTGCCTGCAGGCCCATACGCCCAAGATGACCAGTTCTGAGATTCCCATTTCGTTAGGAAATCAAAACCGCCTGGCCATCATCATGCTGGGCGCGCTGCTGCACCGCACCGGTGAGGCGGTGATCCCGATTGCTGCGGGAGGGGATCGGATCGGCCCGCGTCCGGTGAATTTTCATCTGGAGGGGTACAAGAAAATGGGCGCCCATGTAGAAATCCGAGACGATGTTTACCACGTACGGGCTGACCAGCTTCGCGGCGCGGAGATCAAACTCCCTTTTCCCAGCGTGACCACCACCGAGAATCTTCTATTGGGCGCGACCATGGCCAAGGGCCGAACTTTCATCCGCAACGCCGCGATTGAACCCGAAGTGATTGACCTGGTGATGTTCCTGCAGAAGATGGGCGCTATCATTGACTATAACACCGACCGCACCTTCGTGGTTGAGGGCGTGGATAAACTCTACGGCGCGACTCACGAGCTGATTCCCGACCGGATCGTGGCGGCCTCCCTGGCCTGCGCGGCGGTGGCAAGCAAAGGTGACATCTTCGTGCGGGGGGCGCGGCAAACCGACATGGTGACGTTCCTCAATACGCTCCGACGGGTGGGCGGCAGGTTCGACATCCAACCCGATGGCATCCGCTTCTATTACGGCGGCCCGCTGACGCCTATCTCGGTAGAGACCAACGTCCATCCCGGCTTTATGACCGATTGGCAGCCGCCTTTCGCCCTGCTGCTCACCCAGGCAGAGGGCATGTCGGTAGTCCATGAGACGGTCTTTGAGGACCGTTTTGGTTTTGTACCCGAGCTTCAAAAAATGGGCGCCGACATCGCCCTTTACAATACCTGCCTGGGCGGCTCGGATTGCCGATTCCAGTTCAGCAACTATCGGCATAGCTGTGTGATCAAAGGCTCTACAAAATTGCGCGGCTCGCACATCACAGTGCCAGACCTGCGGGCCGGGTTCACTTACCTTCTCGCCGCAATCCTGGCGGAAGGCAAATCCACCATTGAAGGCATCGAGCACATTGAACGGGGCTACGAAAATTTGGAAGAATCCTTGCGCGGGTTGGGCGCGCAGATCGAGAAAGTAGTGGTTTAGTTTGGTAGTTATGTAATCGAATCGTCTGAATTGTTTTATTGGTCTTGATGGTCTGTTGATTCGGGTGACCATTGGGACTTAGTCAAGGAGAAATCTATGAGTGAAAATAGCGAACTTCCCATCAACGCTGATTTGCTGGAGATCCTGCGTTGTCCATTGGCGGTGCAGTCGAAAGAGTACGGCGATGACCCCGGCCAATTGGAATTGGCGCATAATTCCTGGCTGGTCTGTGAGGATTCGGGGTTGAAGTACCCCATCGTGGACGGTATCCCCGTCATGCTCATCGAAGAGGGCGAGAAGTGGAAAGACACGGCGGTTGAAGACCTGCCCGTGCCCCCGCCCAAACCTTC
>CBDUUP010000329.1:0-4927 GCA_965370435.1 uncultured Anaerolineales bacterium
CTCTCCTTCAGCGGTTATCCAGAATATCCAACAGTTCAAAATTAACCAGCAATCCTAAATAATTAACCTGCAACCCAATCACCTCGGTTCTATACAAAACCACCGAGGGCCAGGAGTACAACGGCATAACTGGCAAATCCTGGCTGAAAATCTGCTGTGCCAGAATGTGCGACTCTCTGGCTTCCTCTGGGTCCAAGCTGGTTA
Source organism: uncultured Anaerolineales bacterium (assembly GCA_965370435.1). Classification (GTDB taxonomy): domain Bacteria; phylum Chloroflexota; class Anaerolineae; order Anaerolineales; family UBA11579; genus CBDUUP01. The sequence goes on from CBDUUP010000329.1 coordinate 205, forward strand.
ATCCGGTTTGGCAGGCAACATCAAACTCGGGATTACTGTAGCCTGAATGATTGTAAAACTCATATTGACCCAATTTATCGCTTGTGGGAATAGCGCCGGTCGTGTAACTTACACAATCTGGGGCAAGACCATCTAACCAATGAGCATATGAAAATCGAAGCCCCCAATAGATGTCAAAAGTCCTTTCGGGCAAAGTTTCATAATAAAACGTTCTTCCTTCCTGGAGTTCGATCTCTACCTGGATGCCCAGGTCGGCCATGTTCTGCCGGAAGATTTCAAGGCCAGGCAGGCGCGATTCCGGTGGGATCGTAATCAGTTTGACCACAAAAGGCTGCCCGCCTTTCTCCAAAATCCCGTCCCCATCCCTATCTACCCATCCAGACTCGGCCAGCAGTTGGCTAGCTCGCTCAGGGGAGAAAGGATAGCTCGTCAGGGATTCACCGGCGTACAGGTAATGCTGAGGCGGCAGGTAGCTTTCACGCACCAGGGAACTATCTCCCACAATGGCCTGGGCAATGGCGGCCCGGTCTGTGCCCAGGGCGACCGCTTGCCGCACGCCAGCATCTTCAAAAAAGGCAAAACTTCCTGAGGGTACCGCTATATTGAAAACCAATCCATCCCAATCTCTAGGGGTGATGTAGATTTCGATCTCGTCGTTGTCTTGAACCGCTTGGAATGGAATTAGTCCATTTTTCAGGTATGTTTCAGAGATGGTTGTCGTGGGGCTGGCAATGCTGCAGTTCCCTTCCAACATCGCTTTCAATGCGTTTCCCTCTCCATCTGAGATGTACCTCCACCAAAGAAAATCAACCTGCGGAAGTCCATCTTGAGCGCCGTAATAATGAGGATTGCGCTCCATGTGCAGGTATTCCCCGCTTATCCATTCCGTCACCTTGTACGGCCCCCATCCCACAAAATTGGTGCCCCGCGAACCTCTTGTGTACGTGTCAATCTCGTTGGGAGGCATATCTTCCAGGAGGTGTCGAGGCATGGGGGATAAGAAATTCAAGAAATACCGGGGCGAGAGGTAGCCCGGCAAACCCACCCAGCGCACCGTGCGCTCATCTATCGCCAGGTAATCGGCGGTTCGTTCCAGTACCCCACGATCAACTCCCTCAGGCAAGCCGCACTCACTGGAAAAGCAATAATTGACAAATTCTGGATTAGTAATGATCTCATACGCGAAAGTTGAGTCGTAGGCGTAGAGAGGGGTTCCGTCAGACCACTTCACCGATGCCAGCAGCCGGAAGTCGGTCGATAGGCGATCCATCTGGACCTCTCCCCCGGCGTAGGTTTCCGCGCAGGCGCTTTCCCGGCAGCCGCTGGGCCGGTAGAGGATCCCCGCCTCCAGGCTAACCACCTCGCCAGCGTTATCCACGATCAGATCTCCCTCCTTGACGGTCACTGGTTCCAAGCGGGCGTCTCCATCGGCCAGGCTGGGCAGTTTCTCCAAAATGGTCGGGGTGTATTGGTAGTCGCGGCCCAATGCGATAGGAGGGGGGGTGATCGTATTAAGGAACTCTTTTTGGGTTCTCCAATCATTGAAATAGACGTAACCTGGATACAAGGGCTCTTCTCTGCCGACGCAGAGGGCCAATTCTTTATCCGGCGGAGGGATAAAAGTTGGGGTAAATACCGGCGTAGGCTGGATCGTCGGTGGCATACCGCTGGGGGGCGGGGTTGGCGAGGGCAATACGGCCGTCACCAAAGGCGGCTCCGGGGAGCGACAACCAACTGTCAGAAGTATTAACAGAATAGATAATGTTCGTATCCCGCGAGTGCATATTTCATTGCTTGCCATGAGAGCGCCTTCCTGGATGGATTTTTTCAATCATCTTGCGATATGGGTGGTTCAAGGTAAATAGCATCTGAAATTTGAGAGGCGAAAGGGTATTCATGTTCCTTTCGCTCTTTCTATCGCTGAAAAAGATTACTTCAGCGGGTGTCCAGAATAGCCAATGTTAATCAAAATTCCTTGTATCGCTACCTTCGAGAACGAACTGTATTCGTATGGAAACACTAGGGAGACGTACACTGATGTCCGTAATTAAATGCCTCAATATTCCATATTTCGTTGTCTGTTGAGTCCATGGAGAACCCACACATATCCGGCCGGGTTGCAGCGACCACTAACCGCATGTACAAAGGAATTGCAGGTAAATCTTCAGCAAAAATCTCTTGCGCCTGGCGGTGATTTTCCTCATACTCCGGCTGACCCGGTAGAGTTGCTAACGCAGCTTTGCAGGCTCGGTCATACACTGGGTTGCTATAGCCGGTCTCATTCCAAACACCCCATCCAAAGGGATAACGGTCTTCTTCAAAGATTCTCTGGGCTTGCGCTCTTCCAGGAGAGATCTCATCACTCCAGCCATAAGGAAACATTGGTTCTCCGTGCTCATTCACTATTTCAGGATCGCCGGGGATGGCTTCGCTTAAATACAAGTCACATGGAGGCTCAATCCCTGTACTCCAGGCGAATTGGCCGATATCGAATTGGCGGCCAAAGAGCGGACCATCAGCGCCAGTGGCGAAAAAATCCCCCGAATCCCATAGTTGGATATTCACCTTGATTCCGCATCGGGCCAACGAATCGGCTAAGATTTGTGAAACTTGCTGGCGCTGCGGAGCTATGGTTGTCCAGTAATTGAACTCCAAAGCCATACCCTGAGGAATTCCGTCAACGTTACCCTGGTAATGGCGCGGGGTTCCCGGATCGGCATCCTCGTCCACCCAGCCGATTTCTTCCAGCAAGGCTGACCCGGCTTCAACGTCGAAGCTATAGTGTGCGACGTTTGGATTGAACAGCGGGTGTTCGGCCGGCACGTAGGTATCCAATACTGTGGATTGGCCGAACCATACCTCATCCACTACCTGCTGGCGATCCATACAAAGAGCAACAGCTCGGCGTAGACGCACGTCCTGAAAAGCGCCGGTGGAGGAGAATCCCTGGTAAGTTTCCACGGGCATGATTCCAAAATCAACGTGCTCCCATGCTTTGCTAGGTATAAATGCAGCATTGAGACGGGCCTCCTCATGGAGGTCCACCAACATCTCGATTTGTTCATCCAATGGGGAGAGTTGACTCACGATGTCACATTCACCATTAAGGATGCTGGTGATAAAGTCAACCCCATCTCCGCTATGAAAACGAAAAAGGAGCTGCGAGAACCTGGGCAGACCCTCGTCGGCGCGGAAGTAATAAGGGTTCCTGGACAGTTTGATGTATTCACCAGGTTGCCATCTTTCGATCACATATGGCCCCCAACCTATTGGTTCGCGGGTTGACACCTTGGCTTCTGCTAACTCGGCAGCATCGTATTCACCCCAGATATGCCCCGGAAGCGGAGTCCAGAAATTTAAGAAATAAGTCGGATCCATATATCCAGGCAGGCCTACCCACTGGATGGTCAAATCGTCAAGGGCTTCATAGGAAGCTGTGCGCTTAACGTTGAATTTAAGAGAAGGCGTTTCTGGATGCGCATCCAGCCAAAAAGAGTATACCGAATCTTGCGCAGTCAGCGAGGCGCCGTCCGACCATTTCAGGTCGGGCAGCAATTTATATTCGACTGCCAGGCGATCCATCTGGATTTCACCCGGTCCAGCATATTCCACTGCACAATCCGGGCGGGAGCAGCCACTAGGAAAGACTTGCACCCCAGATATCAATTCAACCAGGTCTCCATTCGCGTCCACAACCATGTCACCCGCCTTGACCATAACGGGTTGACGCACTGCATCCCCATCAGCCAGACTGGGTAGTTTTTCCAGAATGATTGGCTGGTAATCAAAGGAGCGATTGTCAATTGGCCCATCGTAGACGGCCTCCAATATACTGTTTATGGCCTGATTGGAGGCTCCTCCGTATAGATAAAGTGTCTCTGGCTCTGCGCCCATACAGATCGTCAATGTGCGTTGTTCGGGAATCAAGGTAGGGCTTGGGCTTGGACTTGGAGTCCACACTAATGCGGTTTCTTCCGCGGTGGGTGTAGTGATCGCGACAATGGTGAGTACAGGTGCAGGTTTTGGAGTATTTGAACAACCCCCGAGAATAAGAGAGGTGATTGTGCATACTATCAGAACAAATATGAACTTCCTCATTGAAGTTTACTCCCAAACAGTAAAGGTTGAAATTCTTAAGCTCTTGGCGATATCCTAATTATAAAGGAAACGGACCAATCCCTTTCCTAACGTGCATAGTGATTATTGCCTTTGAGGTCCATAGGGACAAGGTCGGCAATTCCTGCAAACAGAATGCTCTTCCAATAACTGGAATAGATTCCTTCAGCGGTTATCCAAAATATCTAACGCCCCAAAATTCACCACCTGACCATAGAAATCTATCTGCAAACCCACCACCTCCGGGCGAGACAGGACCACCGAAGGCCAGAAGTACAGCGGCAAAACCGGCAGGTCTTGGCTAAAAATCTGCTGCGCCAGGATATGGGCCTCTCTTGCTTCCTGGGGGTCAAGATTGGTCAGACCCAGTTGGCAGGCGGCGTCGAAGTCTGGGTTACTGTACCCCATGAAATTTTGATATGCCCACTGCCCCAGTTGATCGGGAGCGGGAATAGCGCTGGTGAGGGAACTGGCGCAATCTGGATGGGTACTACTCAACCACCAGGTAGTGGACGAACGATTTTCCCAATAGAGATCAAAGGTGCGTCCAACCAGAGGCCCATCCTCGGCATAAAGCCCGCTATAATCTAGAAATTCAATCTCTACC
>CBDUUP010000330.1:0-4922 GCA_965370435.1 uncultured Anaerolineales bacterium
TGTATGTTTTGATTTTTTGTATCATGCTACCTATCTTGCCATCACTTACTTTCTATCCACTACCGAAGTTATATATATTTCGCGCATTGCCATGCGAAAAGCATTGCAAGTTTTTATTGGGTCTCACCTCTATCCCCATGGGTGCATTCCGGTTCAGCACAGTTTGGCGACTGCATGGGATTTTAGTCCGCCGAAGGGCGGACTTCGTAAATGTTAGTGCGACTTTAGTCGCCGTGCCGCGCCTAATTGATCCGCTCACCATGAGCGGTTTGCGAGCATATCCTATCTCGCGGGAAGCGCAATTCGATCACTCGTCCAGATTGTTAAACCACAATCAAAGAGGAAACCAAACCCCCCAGAAGGCCGCAGGGATTCATCGCCATACACTTCTCGCCGAGGCGCGGCGCCCCAATCTCGCCCTGGTCTATGCCATTGCCGCCCATGCCTCCCAAATAGCCTCTTTTTGGCCCCAATTCCCTCTCCTCCATCATTTTCAGGGAGGAAAACAAGCCTCTGGAGACCATATAGGCGATTATTACCCCGTTTTCCAGGTTCTCCCTATGCGCTCACCATGAGCGATCCATGAGCAATTAACCGCTTACGATGAGCGATTCTAGTCAGAATCACAGCGTAATCAACCCTAAAAACGATCCCAACATTCTCTAATCCGCTCACGGAGACCCGAAGGAACCTATCAGCGCCTGGCATTTGCCCCTGTTGGCCTTCAATGCCGGTTCAGCGGCTATTTTCCTGCCTGCGAGGGCTGATTATGCCCTCCTAAGCCGGAAATTGCGCCTCGATTTCGTCCTTCTGGAGGGCGAGCTTGTGCTACAATGCTGGTGAAGTGTTCCGCCAACCCTGCCGGTGCAGGACAAAACCGCAAGGGTTCGGCCCAGGCCAAATTGATGTTATAATCCCGATGCGCCCATCAATCGCTCACCATAAGCGTCTTGTGAGCGACCATGAGCGTATGCTGGACGAGCGATCAAGGCGAAAAATAGGACCCAAAACGATGGAACGACACACACCAGGCAGAATCTCGGAGATGCTGGGCATCCCCTCCAGCACCCTGCGGCGGTATGCCAAAGACTATCAAGAGCACCTCAGCCTTGAAGCACAACGATCTGGCCGCAAGAGACGCTATACCGGGGATGACGTGGCGGTTCTGAATCGGGTTCGGCGCTTGCTCAACGCCGGGAATACCCCCGAAGATGTGAACCTAATGCTCCACGAGGTGGAAGCGGACGAATCAACCTCCCCTGAAAGCCCCAGCCCGGCCCTGGAAGCTCAAATCCCCCTTGAAATCCCTCCAAACTACCCTACCGGTGAGACATTCGAGACCCTGGAAGCCTTCTCCACCTGGAAAGAGGACCTGGAGCGGCGGCAAAACAGCGCCGAATCGGTCCAAAGCGCCCTGCTCAAACGCATCGATGAGCTTGAACAAACCATCGCCAACCGCATTCTACGGGAGGAAAAGTACCGGGTCTGGCGCAGCAAGTCCTGGCTGCGGCGTTTATTCACCAAACCGCCGGAGTAGAGACGAACGCGATAATCTTTATTCACCACGAAGGCGCTAAGACACGAAGAAAAAAACAAAAAATCTTTGTGTCTTTGTGCCTTCGTGTTAAAAGTTTTTTTCATTTCAAGAGGGATACACTTCACCTCCCAGCCAAGAACAACATTCCCAACCTCAGTTTCTCACTTGCCACTTGCCACCTGCCCACTTGCAGACTTGCCCACTTGCAGACTTGCCCACTTGCAGACTTGCCTACTTGCCTACCTGCACACTTGCCCGCTTGCCTCCTCCCCCCTTCTCCTGTACAATAATAGAAACGCCCAGTACTTCTCTCACCCTATTCAGCAATCGGAGGAAGCGATGAACCCAGCCGCAAAAGCCTACCTAGACGCCCACCCACAGGAAGCCCAAACCCTGCTGGAGCAGTTATCCCGCCAGCCCAGCGTGGCCGCCCAGGATATGGGTATGTCCGAATGCGCCGATATGGTGGAGGGCCTGCTGCAAGAGACCGGCTTCAACACCCGGCAGATCAGCGTGGACGGGGCCCCGCCCTACATTTACGGGGAGCAATCCGGCAGCAGCCCCTTCACCCTCCTTCTATATAACCATTACGACGTGCAGCCCGCCGACCCGCTGGACCTATGGGATTCGCCTCCCTTTGAACCCACCGTTCGGGATGGCAGCCTGTACGCCCGCGGAGTCGCCGATAACAAGGGCGGGATCGCCACCCGGCTGGTGGCCTTCCGTGCCCTGCGGGAAGCCTTGGGTGAACTGCCCATCAACATCCGCTGGGTCATCGAGGGAGAAGAAGAGATCGGCAGCCCCCACTTTGGGGATTTCGCCCAGGCCCACGCCGAGATCATGAAAGCTGACGCCGGTCTCTGGGAAGAGTCCGGCTTCGACACCGAAGACCGCCCCGCCATTGCCCTGGGCTTCAAAGGCATGCTGTACGTGGAATATGAAGTCCACGGCGCCAGCCAAGACGCCCACTCCGGATTCGCGCCCACCCTCCCCAGCGCGGCCTGGCGGCTGGTGCAGGCATTGAACGCCATCCGGGACAGCGAGGGCAAGGTCCTCATCCCCGGTTTTTACGATGCAGTCCTGGCCCCCACCCCCGCCCAGCTTGAGGCCATCCAAAATTGGACTGATTCGGATGAAGTCAAGTTGAAAATGTATGGATTGGAAGCGTTCAACAACAACTTGCGAGGCCCCGCTTTGTGGGAGCAGCAATGCTTCGCCCCCACCGCCAATATCGCCGGGCTGGTCAGCGGCTATATCGAAGAAGGCGTGAAGACCGTGCTGCCCGCCAAAGCCTCCGCCAAGATGGACTTCCGCCTGGTCCCCGACCAGGACCCCGACGACATTTTCGAGAAGCTCCGCGCCCACCTGAATGCGCAGGGCTTCGAGGACGTGAAAGTGACCAGTCTGGGCGGCGCAGAGCCGGTGGTCACCCCCATCGAGCATCCCTTCGTCCAGCGCATCATCCAGATCGCCGAGGACTTCGCCGGGAAACCGGCCACCATAGACCCCCTGGTGGGCGGCACCCTGCCCCTGCTGGGCCCCATGCGGCGATACGTCGGCGTGCCGGGCATATCGGCTCCCGGCAACGCAGGCTACTGGGCCTCCGGCGCTCACGCCCCCAACGAACACGTCCGCCTCTCAGACCTGGAGCGGGGGGTGGCTTTCAACGTGCATATGTTTGAGGCGTTGGGGGAAGAAACGTCTTAGTGGTCTAAGTGGTCGGGGTCTCGGCATCAGGATGACTCTGAGTAGACCGTTATGATGAGATTCATACGCGATCCATCGTTCCAGTTCTTCATCTCTGGTATTCTCCCCGGTTTTCGCCATCCTGGGGGGATCGCTGGGCGAGCCGGGGGGACTGGCAGCGCTCACCGGATGGCTGATAACCCTCACCTTGATCAGCCTGACCGCAGCCCGAAGTTTCCGCCACGAGCGCAAGGACCGGCCTCCAGGGAAGCTGGTATCGCGTCTAATGGCACGTATCATGTCCCGTTATCTGCTGAGAATCGCCACACTGTGGATCATGGTGACCGGCGCGGCGATCGTCGTCGGGGTAGCGTGGATGGCTAAGCTGGTGGAGATAGTCTTCGGCTGAAGATGAAAGAGGAATATGGAAACTAAACGCTCTCCATTATCATTATCTCGTATTGAGTTCCTGGCAGCTACCATAGCAGGAATCGCAACTTGGTTCGGATTACGTTATATTCTATGGAACGTTAAACCATATGGATATGATCCTGAGATGGTTGAGTTTTACGAGGAGTTTCTCGCATTTTACCCCCCGTTGCTCTTCTCTAAGTTTGCGTTGCCAACGATACTATTTATGGCAATTGCGGCGATTGCGTTTGTGCGCGGGATCCGCAAGGATGTAGGTCACTTTACTTCTCTAGGTCATTATGCTATTGCTTGGCACCTCATATATTTTCCTCTCTTAAGTCTCTTATCGGTTGTTAGTCTTTATTGTATACCAATTGGTATCATTCTGTCTTTGGGCGCGGTGATTGAACCCAATAGGGCAAAAAGTAAGTGGGGTAATTTCATTGTCATTTTCTTGAGCATTGCATGGGCTATTTTTGGGTACTATTACGTAGATCAGGTGGCGGAGGTATATTATGATTGACAACTACCCCTTGAGAATTCAATAACCCGATCATGGATATACTGACCTCCACCCAATCCGAATACGACGCCCAGGAATTCAAGGGCCTGTCGCTATCCGGCCAGACGATCCAGGCCAAAGAGTTCATAGACTGCGCCTTCACCCGCTGCAACTTCCGTGAAACTCAATTCACCGACTGCGTCTTCAACAACTGCGCCTTCACGGACTGCGACCTCAGTCTGATGCGGGTCAAGGGATGTACCTTCACCGAGACCCGGTTCGAGAAGTCCAAGCTGGTGGGGGTCAATTGGGCCGAGGCGGACTGGGGGAAGGGCGGCTTCCTGCGCACCATCGATTTCGAAGGCTGCACGCTGAACTATGCCAGCTTCTTCGGCCTGAAGCTGAAGGACATCTCCCTCAAGGACTGCATCGCCCGCGAGGCGGACTTCGCCCAGGCCGACCTGACCGGCGCAGACTTCGAGGGCACAGACTTCTCCCAGAGCCTCTTCCAGGACACCAACCTGACCGAGGCCAATTTCGTGGGGGCCAGAAACTACGCCATTGACGCCCGCCGCAACACCCTGAAAAAGGCCCGCTTCTCGCTGCCGGAGGCGATTGGGCTGCTTCATTGCTTGGATATTGTGTTGGAAGATTGAGGGGGACGAACGAATTCGTCGTGAGGGTCTACATGCAGTTTTGTGTCCCTTGGGTCGTTCTGCGGTCACGAAGGGGAGCAACGCCCGGCTACCCAACCTGAACCACCCCATAACAAACACCCCGCGCCAC
>CBDUUP010000331.1:0-4910 GCA_965370435.1 uncultured Anaerolineales bacterium
CGCTCAGTAAAGCAGCCCGTACCCAGCCCATCGTTCTACTATTGGATGACCTGCAGTGGACCGACCAGAGCCTGGACTCCCTCAAAGCCCTCAACCGCCTGGTAGCAGAAGCGCCCCTGCTGATCGTGGGCAGCTACCGAAGCGAAGAACGCCCTGACCTGCCCGCCGAACTCCCCGGGATGCAAGCGCTCACATTGAAGCGTTTCGACCCAGAATTTATCGCCGCGCTGAGCGTTTCCATGTTGGGAAGCGCGGGCGCCCAACCCCAGGTGCTGGACTTGCTGCAGAAAGAGACCGAGGGCAATGCCTTCTTCCTGGTGGAGACCGTGCGCGCCCTGGCCGAAGAAGCCGGGCGGCTGGATGCGGTCGGGGAAATGTCCTTGCCGGAAGAAGTTTTCGCCGGGGGCGTGAAGCGCATCATCCAGCGCAGATTGGAGCGGGTTCCCGAAGAACACCGCCCCTTGCTGAAGTTGGCCGCGGTCGCCGGGCGCGCCCTGGATTTGGATGTACTTGAGGCCGCCATGCCCCAGGCAGATATGGAGACCTGGCTGTTCGGCTGTGCCAACGTAGCCGTCCTGGAAGTTCAGGGAGGCAGTTGGCGTTTCACCCACGACAAACTCCGCGCCGAACTGCTGGCCGGGTTGACGGAGACCGAACTGCCAATTCTCCAACGTCAGGTGGCAGAAGCTTACGAGCGCGTGTACCCCGATGATCCCAGCTACGCCGCCGCCCTGACGGAACACTGGGATGCCGCCGGTGAGCGGGAGAAGACCATCCATTACTCCCGCATCGCCGGGGACTATGCCGCTGACCAATTCGCCAATGACGACGCGGTACGATACTTCAGCCGGGCGTTGGCCCTCATGCCTGAGCGTGACGGGTCTGAGCAGTACGCTTTGCACCAGGCCAGAGAAGAAATCTACGACCGCCTGGGACAGCGGGAAGCGCAAGCGGACGATTTGACCCAATTGACAGCCTTGGCTAACACGCCAGCCCAGCAAGTCGTGGTGGCTTTGCGCTTTGGGACGTACCATAATAACGTAGGGGAGTATGAAGCCGCCATCGCCATTTCGGAGCAAGCCTACCAATGGGCGGTCGAGAGTGGGGATGGCCCCGGTCAGGCCCAGGCGATGATCAACAGCGGCCAGGCGCACATGCAGCAAGGGGCCTATGAGACGGCAACTCAACGGTACCAACAAGCCTATGAGCTAGCCCAGGCAGCCACAGCCCCCATCCAGACAGCCCGCGCCTGGAGCGGGCTGGGCGAGGTCGCCTTTCGGCAAGGGGATTACCAGACTGCCATACACTATCATCAACAAGCATTGCACTTGTGGGGTGAACTTGACGACCGGTCGGGGCAAGTGAAGTCCCTGCGCAACCTCGGCCAGGTAGCCAATGCCCAGGGTAAATATGAGACTGCCCATCGTTATTATGAGAAAGCGCTTCTGCTGGTACAGCAAATGGGCGACCTGCCCCATGAGGGGCAGTTGCAGCTTGATCTGGGGAGAAATGAATGGCGGCAACAAAATGAATATCAACGGGCGGAGACGTATTTGCAGCAGAGCCTGACTCTGGCCCAAACCACCGGGGATAGGCGCACGGCGGCAGCCGCTTTGATGAATCTGGGGATTGTGAGCGATTTCCAACACCAGAATGACAAAGCGATAGGCTACTGGGAACAGAGTCTGGTTATCTCTCGAGAGATTGGCGACCGAGCTATGGAGGGCGATACGCTGAATCTTCGGGGTAGCGTGCCCATGTACGACGGGCAATACGACATAGCGAAAGTTTATTATGAGCAGGGCCTAGCTATAGCCCAAGAGATCGGGGACCGGGTCATAGAGGGCGCTGCGCTGCTTAGCCTGGGGATGCTGGCTAAAGAACAAAAGCAGTATGACAAAGCAATGAGCTACCAGGAGCAGAGTCTGGTTATTTTTCAAAAGATTGGCGACCGAGCCTGGGAGGGGGTAACCTTGAACCATTTGGGCGCTTTGGCTCTGGCGCAGTCAGCGTTCCAGCAAGCGCAAACATTTTTCCAGCAAGCCTTGGCCATTCATCAGGAGCTTGCCCAACATTTAATCATAACTGAAATTTGGGCCGGTTTGGCGCTGGCTGCCTTGCATCAAGGCGACCTGGAAACTGCGGAGGCGTATGCCGGCCAAGTCCTGGCCGCATTGTCCGGCAACCCAACATTCGAGGGAACTGAGTATCCACTACGAACATTTCATTTTACCTGGCAGGTGTGCCAGGCGTTGGGGCTAGATCAGGCGGATGAGGTTTTGGCTTTGGCGGCGCAAGTTATGCAAATGGAACTGGATAATCTTCCTGACCCGGAGGCGCAGGCCATTTATTTGCAGCAGCCGCATCAGGGGCCGTTGTGGGCGGCCTGGCAGAAGCAACAGGGAAAAGAAGACCGGCGCCAATCGGATGTGGATTGAGATGGTTGTTGATGAGAGATAGGGAGGACGGATTTTCTCACCCTTTCCAGATAAGCTCTACTTACACCCTTACTGGTCTGATAGTTGTAAAGTAGCTAAAACATCACTTATTTTATAGATACATTGCATACTATCCTCATAAGGAATGAGCGCATGGAATATTGGGGTTATGCCGGGGTCTAAGCCCTCAATTCCTTCTACTGCAACATACTCGCGCAAACTCCAATCGTCTTCGGGATACCAATAGATCTCGTAAGTGATCCCGCCAAGCTCCATGATGTTCATTGAAGTGCCCTGTGGCTCGGAGGGTTCCCACTCAATTAATTGGCAAGTGGGGATCGTCAGATGGGTGAGTTGGCTGCCTCCTTCTTCTGAAACGCCGGGGGCCCAAAGATCTTTTGAGTATTCCATTGACAGAGGGTACCAGAGAAGCTCAAGAACATCTGGGAAGTAGGGATCGAAAAATGACATTCCGAAGATACTAATTCCATTATCATCATCGTAAAACGTAAAAGAAGTCGCCCCTTCTTGAGCAGGATCGAATTCAAACCACCCCGTTGTGGTTTCTCCATTTACCAATATTACATCCATCGCCGCACTCCCTCCAGTATTTATGTGGTCATAACGATTGCCCAGATTATCATTTAAATACATATTGTGGTTGTCGGCATCCGAAAGTTTGGTTGCCGTGGGGGTATCCCAGAAGTGAACGGTCCAACTCACCTCAAAGATCATATGACCATCATCTCGAATTGTGACACTTAAAATACAGAAGTCAAGCTCTAATGGATACTCCAGGTCAGGCGCTTGACCGGATGAACATCTACCCACGGGATAAAAGCCGGGGATGTTGAAAGCTTTGGTAGGCGTTGGCGTGATCGTAAAAGTGGCAGTAGGGGTAAATGTGCTGGTTGGTGTATAAGTATTGGTAGGTAATGGTGTGTAGGTTCGGGGATGAGTTGGGGATTTAATTGGAGAATAAGGCAGGGGTGTTTCAAGAGCAAGGTGAGCCGTCCGAGACGGTTCGGGTGAACTGGTCGAGGATTGGGTCGGACTCTCTAGGTCACGGCTGCATGCAGGCAGTCCTAGTCCAATTGTAAGCAAGACAATGAGCCGAACTATGTTCCTTTTCATTTTTCCTCTCCTTCATAGAATTCAGGGATGCTTCCTCCAAGCATAATTTAAATGAGGTTCTAACTACCTCAAGCGCCTGACCCACAGTGTTTGATTATCCAGTTGATAAGCGGCATTGGTTTTTGTGGTTTGAATCGCCTGACTATTATACATCACCATTCCCTTGAAATGATTTCCCCTCCTCCAGCTTTTATTCAGCTTCAAATGTCGGCGCTTGCCCGGCCTTCAAAATGAATTTTGCCATGCAAATTCCCCTTTGGGGGCAAAACCTAAGTTTTGCCCCCAAATAACGCGCACGGATGGGAGGTGTCAGGGCAATTCCCAATGAGCCTGATATCTACGTTTACTGCTCCGACAGTTGTAAGGTACCTAAAACGTCACTTATTTTTATGATACATTGTAAACTATCTTCAAGGGGAAGGATCGCATGGAATATTGGAGTTATGCCGGGATCCAAGCCCTCAATTCCATCTATGGCAACATACTCGCGCACACTCCAATTGGCCTCGGTATACCCATAGATCTGGTAAGTGATTCCACCTAACTCAATGGTGTTCTTTAGGGAACCTTGTGGCTCGGATGGTTCCCACTCAATCAATTGGCAAGTGGGGATATTCAAATGAGTGAGTTGGATTCCACCCTCTTCCGAATTGCCTGGCTCCCACAACTCCAATAGATATTCGAGGGATAAGGGATACCAGACCAGGTCAAGGGTTTCGGTGAGGATGACGGGAGCGAAAAAAGACATCCCGTTGATATGCACGCCTTGATCATCATCGAAAAATGTAAAACTGGTCGCCCCTTCCCTGGCGGCTGGAAATACAAAAAAACCCGTCGCGGTTCCTCCATCCTGGAACTCGGTGCTCCCCACCGCAGCGCCTCCCCTGCTTACGTGGTCATAACGATAACCCAGATTATCCATTACATACATATTTGGATTGGTGGCATCCGAATATTTGGTTACCGTTTTAAGTACATCGAAATGCGCTGTCCAACTCACGCTAAACTCCATTTGACCATTTTTCCTGATCGTGACGCTTACAATGCAAAAATCAATATTTAGATTTACGCCAGGCAAACCTGTATCTACGTCGTAGGCCGCGCATTTTCCGACGGGATAAAAGCCGGGTAAATTGTAGACTGGTGTAGGGGTTGGTGTGATCGTAAAAGTGGAGGTTGGAGTGAATGTGCTGGTTGGTGTAAAAGTATTGGTTGGCAGCGGCGTGTCGGTTGGGGAATCAGTTGAGGTATAGGTCTGCGTTGATTCAGGATCAAGAGGAGCCGCCTCGGACGGTTCAGGTGAGCTATTCGAGGATTGGGTCGGACTCTCCGGTTTTT
>CBDUUP010000332.1:0-4902 GCA_965370435.1 uncultured Anaerolineales bacterium
GGGGAAAATGATGGGGAGGCGGTGAAGTGAGTAGAAACGTTAATTTACCACTAAGGCACTAAGACACGAAGGATGATATTATTTTCTTTACCGGCTGAAGCCTCGACTCCTGAAACATGGGCTTGGCCGGGATGAGGTACTATGAAGGATAGTGATTTTCAACGGAAGCTGAGGCTGGCGATGGGGGTGTTGTTCGGGCTGGCGGCGTTCACGCTCTACCATTTTGGGATGGCAGTCTATGAAAAGGGCTATTTAGCTGTCTCGGTCAAGTGGCAGGGGGTGGTAGGTTGGGGTGGGGTGGTTGTGCTGGGTTTTTGGGGGCTTTTCATCAGCGCATGGCGCGGGGGTGGGGAGAGATGGCAGCGGGTGGCGCAGGCCGGGTTTGACGGCCTGCGGCGATTGCGAATCCTGAACCTGGCGTTGTTTCTGGTTATGGGAGGGGGGTTCTTCTACGTGGTCTTCGGCGGCTATGGGCGGTTCTTCGACACTGCTGCGGCGCGGCTGATCTTGCTGCTGTGGGCGACGGCGGGGGGCGGGATATTGTTGAGCGCATGGGGGCTGCGCGAGCGGTGGGAGCATAACCTGGCAATTTCGCTCCTTATCCTATCTATCGGCTACGTAGCGGTGGGTTTTTCGTATTGGGTTTCGGCCCATCCTTTCACTTTGTTCTGGTCGGAGGGGAGCCGGTATTATTACGCTTCGCTGTTCTTCAGCGGACGGATCTACGGGGTGGAGGCGGCCTGGCCGATCACCAACCCCAGCCGGTACTTGATGCAGGCGGTCCCCTTCCTGATACCGGGCGCGCCGCTGTGGCTGCACCGCCTCTGGCAGGTGGGCATCTGGGTGGCGCTGCTCTATTACGCCGCCGTTTTGGTGGCCCGCCGGTTGGAGATCGCCGACCGGGATAGACGTCTGCTGTTCATCGCCTGGGCCTTCTTATTCATCTACCAGGGGCCGGTCTACTACCAACTGCTGCTGTGCGTCGTCATTGTGCTGCGCTGGTTCGACAGCCGGAAATTCTGGCGGTCGCTGGGGGTGGTGCTGATTGCTTCGGTCTGGGCGGGGATCAGCCGACTCAACTGGATTCCGGTGCCGGGGTTGATGGGGGCGGCGTTGTACTTCCTGGCGCATCCGGTCCCTAATAAGGGGCCGAAAGCATGGTTGAACTACCTGGTCAAGCCTCTGGTGTGGTTCGGACTGGGGAGCGCGGCGGCCCTGGGCAGCCAACTGGGGTACGCAGCCCTATCGGGCAACACACTCGAATCGTTCGGGTCGAGCTTGACCTCTGACCTGCTGTGGTACCGCTTGCTGCCTAACCCGTCCTATTCGCTGGGGGTATTGACCGGGACGCTGCTGGCTTCGGTCCCGGTCTTGGCAGTGATGCTGCGGTATTGGCCCGACCGGCGGCGATGGCATCCCTTGCGGTTGTTGGGGCTGGGTTCGATATTGCTGGTCTTGCTCGGCGGGGGGCTGGTGGCCAGCGTCAAGATCGGCGGCGGCACCAACCTGCACAACTTGGACGCTTACCTCATCATCTTGCTGCTGGTGGGCGGATATTTATATGCCGGGAAATTCGTTCCCGATGCCGAACAGCCTATCCGGCGGCGAAAATTGAGTATGCCGGCGATGGCGTTGGTATTGTTGATCCCGGCGTTCATCGCTATCACGCTGGGCGGCAGCCTCACCCACCCGGGGGAGGGACGAACCGCGGAGGCGTTGGCGCAGCTGGAGGCGCTGGTGGCGGCGGCGGGACTAGACGGCGGCCGGATATTGTTCATCACCGAGAGGCAGTTGGTGACGTTCAACTATCTGGAAGGCGTGTCCCTGGTCGAGGATTATGAGAAGATGATCTTCATGGAGATGGTGATGGCGGGGAACGAGGACTACATTGATACCTATCTGGAGGCCATCCGCAGCCAGCAGTTCGCCCTGATCGTGACCGACCCGCTGAAGACCAACATCAAGGACCCAACAATCCAGGCCCTGGCGGAGGAGAACAATGTCTGGGTTGAGACGGTCTCCATTCCGACTCGTTGTTATTACGAGCAGGTGGGGGATTGGGAGGGGTTTGGGTTCGAGGTGTATGTGCCGAGGGAGGAGCCGGTGTGTCCGTGAGGGGAAATGGGTAGAGGGTATGGCGGTCATCTGATATACTCCATTGAGATGTATTAGACAAAGTCGTATAAAGGCATTGAAATTGGCTTGTAACGAGTTTATACTTCTCGGAGACCTAGATAATATCGCCCCGGTTAGGCAAGGCGTGGGAAGACCAAGAAAGGAACGGAAAGATGTCTGAGAATCGGCTTACAGAAATCCAGAGGGGTTTATTGCGTCAGATTGTTGATTGGGATAAGAATGGTGTGCTCAGGGATACTATTATGGTACTGGGTACACGCGACGGAGGGGTTGATGTTTACATAGATGGACATCATGAGGATACACAGGAAATTCTCCCTGATGTGACTGAGTCCGATTTTTATTTTCTTGCTGATGAGGGCTTACTAGGCCGTAGATACAACTCGAATGGTCGTCCTTTGTACTATTTGATCCAACCTACCATTGATGCGGTTGAAAGCAATTTAAGCGAGAACATTGAAATAAACGCGGAGGAGATTGCCGTGAGCGACGAACGAAGACGATCTGTTTTTGTAATTCATGGGCGAAACAAGATTGCTCGCTCTTCTATGTTCGATTTTTTACGTGCAATCGATCTTCACCCCCTGGAATGGTCCGAAGCTCGAAAACGTACTGGCAAACCAACTCCATATGTGGGAGATATTTTAGATGTCGCATTTTCAGATGCTCAAGCTTTTGTTGTGATTATGACTCCTGATGAGTTTGCGTATCTACGAGAAGAATTTAGAGATAAGACTGATAGGCCTGAAATTTTACAGCCTTCGCCTCAATCAAGGCCTAACGTCCTCTTTGAGGCTGGCATGGCAATGGGTAGAGACACTGAGAGGACAATTTTAGTTGAAATCGGTGAACACCGCCCCTTTAGCGATATTGGGGGGCGTCATGTTCTAAGGATGAATAATTCCCCAGCGAGAAGGAAGGAATTGGCTAGTCGTCTGGAAACTGCGGGTTGCCTGACAAACACCGATGGCGAAGATTGGCTAACAGTTGGGAATTTTGATCCAGAGGAAATCTCTCCCATATCACCTCAGTCACCTCGAGCCGTACCTGATCAAAATGCAGATTTCGAGGGGCCGAAAAAAGTACTTATCACCCTGATGGGGGTAACTGGACAAGCAATGTCATTACCCAAGCTATGTCTTGAACTTCAAGAACCCGAAGTCAGGGTACATTTTTATCTCGATGAACTTAACAAGAGGCACTATGTCAACAAAAGAGGTACCTCACACGCAGCGAAATATTCACTAACAGCTGATGGTCGAAAATACCTAAACGATGAAGGATTGTTATAACTTGGTCTCTAATAGCTTCGAGTAAAGAGGGGTACAGAAAGTAAGGAAAAGCGATTTACAACTATACTGTAATTCCCTCTCAAACCTAGGCAAATCATTAGAATTCGATCTGTACGCTTCGAAAGCGAACTCGTCCCCAAGTATTGCTTATGTGAATTGCCCTTCTCGGAGGTGTTTCTAGGGTATCATATTCTTGATTGACTTAATATTTCAGAGTTTATTATAAGTGGAGAGCGCAATGGGTAAAAAAGTTACATGGAGGAAGTTTATCAATTGGTGGACACCTGCTCGAAGTTTTGGTATCACACTAGCGTTATTGGCGTTGATTTTAACCCTCTGGGGGAAGGTCAGACTTGAGGATCTAACCGCAAATACAGTGGCTGAGCTTGCGAGTATTGCTTTGACAATACTCATAATTGACGGCTTGAATCAGCGCCGGGCAGAGCGACAAGAATTGAACGACTTGATACTCCAAATGGGTAGCCCAGATAACGCATTTGCTAGAGAGGCTGTTCGTAAATTGCGGGCACGGGATTTGTTCGACAAAGGAGTGCTACGAAAAGTTAATCTTTCAGAGGCCGATTTACAAGGAGCACATCTTGTTACTTTAGATATGAGAGAAGCTATGCTTCATAATGCTAACTTGAAAAGTGCAAATCTTGTTGGTGCTAATCTGAATAAGGCATTCCTTGTGCGTGCTAACCTTAGAGATTCCAAGTTACAAGGAGCGGATTTGAGCGAGGCATACTTGAATTTTGCAAATTTAAGAAATGCGAAACTGCAATTTTCTGATCAATCCATCAAGTCTCCTTGCATTCTACTCGGAGCTTCTATGTCGAATGTTAAGCTGAACAATGCAGATGTCTCAGATGATCAATTAGCACAAGCTGATTCTCTCAGGGGGGCATTCATGCCAAGTGGTTATCGATATAATGGCCGATTCAATTTGAAATCTGATATAGCTAATTACGAGGTGATGGTAGCACATAAGGCTGCTGGAAGCATCGCTGATTTCTTTGGTGTTTCTGA
Source organism: uncultured Anaerolineales bacterium (assembly GCA_965370435.1). Taxonomy (GTDB): domain Bacteria; phylum Chloroflexota; class Anaerolineae; order Anaerolineales; family UBA11579; genus CBDUUP01. Next base: position 4,458 of record CBDUUP010000332.1, read on the forward strand.
AGAAATTTATCAACGCGGCCAAGATTGGCACAATCGAAGAAATGAACAGCTCATGTATAATCCCGATCTAGAAGAATTGATGAAAATATTAGACAATCCTGATGGTGAAGACTTATATGTTGAGGATTAACCAACGAGTCTAACACGATTCAACTTCTCTCTCTTCCTGACATTTCACACATCCGACAGTCCCGCAGCCTAGACGTAGGGGAACATCCTTCGGCTTCTTTCACCGCGGCCGCAGGTCGCCCCTTTCACGCTCCAACCGCCCCCAAACCGTGTAAGATGTGTAGAACGTTCCAACGTTCAAACCTTCAACCCCGCTGACCACTCAGACCACTCAGACAAATCCCCCCTTGTCAATAACTTTACAAACCTGTTCGTAAGCAATGTGTGCACGCAAATGTTGTCAGACAGAGAGAGGGAGGCTATCACGCTGGGCACA
>CBDUUP010000333.1:0-4891 GCA_965370435.1 uncultured Anaerolineales bacterium
GTGTCTCCTTCCGTCCATTCTTGCTATGGCTTCAGGGTTTTAGGATAGGCTCTTAGTGGTCTGAGTGGTCTGAGTGGTCAAAAGCATGGAGTTGACTACTTAGACTACTAAGACTCTTTAGACCACTAAGACTCCTTTTAAGGCTGCGAGGAGGAGGAGGACGTTTTCGGGGCGGCTGCTGAAGCCCATGAGGCCGATGCGCCAGATCTGTCCGGCGAGGGGGCCGAAGCCGCCTGCTATTTCAATATTATACTCTTCCAATAGACGGCGGCGGGTGGCGGCGTCGTCAATGGCGGGGGAAAGACGGGGCGTGGTCAGGGTGGGGATGCGGATTTCGGGCGGCACCAGGGGCGGCAGGTCGAGGGCTTCCAGGCCCTCCCAGAGCATTTCGGCGTTGGCTTGATGGCGGGCGAAGCGGGCTTCCAGCCCCTCCTCGGCCACCAGGCGGAGGGCTTCCCGGAGGGCGTAGATGGCGCTGATGGGGGCGGTGTGGTGATAGGCGCGGGCTTCGCCCCAATATCTCTCCAGGAGGGTGAGGTCGAGGTAGAAGTTGGCGACGGGGGTCTGGCGGTTATGCAAAACTTCACTGGCTCGCGGGGAGACGGTGAGCGGGGATGCGCCGGGGGTGGAGGAGAGCGATTTCTGTGCTCCGCTGTAGGCTACGTCTACCTCCCAGGTATCAATCTCCACCGGCAGGCCGCCGAGGGAGGTGGCAGTATCCAGCACCAGTAATGCGCCGTGGCGATGGGCAGCAGCGGCGATTGCGCCAATATCGGGCTGCAATGCGCCGGTGGAGGTCTCGGCATGCACCAGAGCCAGCAGTTTGTACTGCTTCTTTCCCAGGGCGGCGTCTATCTCGTCGGGGTCGAAGACCTCCCCCCAGGGACGCTCCAGTCGGTCCACCTGCGCCCCATAGCGGGAAGCCATATCGCAGAGGCGTTCCCCAAAATACCCCTTCACCGCGACCAGAACATTGTCGCCCGGTTCGATGAAGTTGCAGAGGGCGGCTTCCATAGCCGCGCTGCCGGTGCCGGAGATGGGCAGGGTGAGTTCATTGCCGGTCTGAAAGACAAAACGGAGCAGTTCTTGCACCTCATCCATTATGGCGATGAAGTCCGGGTCGAGGTGGCCGACCAGAGGGGCGGCCATGGCCCGCAGCACCCGCGGATGTACCATGCTGGGGCCGGGACCCAGAAGGATCCGGGGGGCGGGATTGAGGTCGGTGTAACGGTCATGTTCCATGTTTACTCCAAGAGTCTCAGTGGTCTAAGTAGTCTCAGTAGTCTTAGTGGTCATAAAGGTCTGATGATCGTAATGTTAGATGGATCATTCGGACTACTCAGACGACTTGGACAACTTAGACCACTAAGACAAATAAGACGTTCCTATAAGTTTACAACAAGATGCGCCAGAGTCACAGGTTAAAAAGACCCGAATCTATTGTACAATTCTCCTATGCGAACGGTACGCCACGTCATCCATAAGCGCCAGCAGCGGCGGGAACGCCGGAGGCGGCGCGTTTCCCAGGGCCGAGGGCGGGCCGGTCTGTCGATCATCACCGGTCTCAGCCTGCTGGCGGCGTTGGCTGTGATTGGAATATCTATTGGCTATGCGAATATCACTAGGGACTTGCCCTCCCTGGACCTGCTGCCCATTCTGCTGGACGCCCAGGACGGACAACTGCGCCAACCCACCCGGCTCTACGACTCTACCGGGCAGCGGGTTCTCTTGACGCTGGAGAATCCGGGGGCGGCGGGATGGCAAGCCCTGCCCCTGGACGACACCCTGCTCGCCCACCTGCCGGAGACACTGGTCAAAGCCACGATTGCCAGCGTTGATCCCACATTCTGGGAGAATCCCGGCTACACTCTGGAGACCCTGGACCCAGAACAAAATCCCACCATCGCCCAGAAGCTGGCGGCGGACTTCCTCCTTTGGGAAGAGGCGCCCACCGCGCGGCGGGCCTGGCGGGAACGATTATTGGCCGCCCAGATAGTCTCCCGCTTCGGGCGGGAGCAGGTGATGGAATGGTATCTCAACAGCGCCAATTATGGCAATTACGTCTACGGCGCGGACGCGGCGGCGCGGGTGTACTTCGGGAAAACGGCCACCGACCTGACCCTGGCGGAGGCGGCCTTGCTGGCGGCGGTGGCCGAAGCCCCGGCCCTGAACCCCCACACAGCCCCCCAGGCGGCTCTGGAACGCCAGAAAGCCATTATCCAGCAAATGCTGCGCCTGGGACTGATTAGCGCCGAGGAGACCCACCAGGCCAGCCTTGAAATCCTGACCTTCCGCCCCCCGGTGGAGGCAGTTGAAAATATGGCTCCCGCTTTCACCCGACTGGTCTTGGAACAAGTCGCCGCCCAGTACGACCAGGACCGCATCGCCCGGGGCGGACTGCGCATCTTCACCACGCTGGATTACGACCTGCAAGTCCAGGCCGCTTGCGCGGCAGCCGCCCAGCAGACCCGACTTTTCGGCGAATCCGAAGAGGCCGACCTCGAATGTCAGGCGGCGCGCTTGCTCCCCACATTGATTTTGGAGGATGACCAACTCTCTATTGAGACCTCCGCCAACGTCGTCATTCTGGACCCTGCCACCGGGCAGGTGTTGGCGATGGTCGGGGAGGCCGCGCCAGGATTGGATCCCGGACGGCTGCCCGGACACCCACCGGGCACCTTGATGACGCCTTACGTTTATCTTTCGGCTTTCACCCGGGGACTCAGCCCGGCCTCGCTGGTGTGGGACATCCCGGCCAGCCTTCCGCCGGGTTTAGCCGATACATTCAACCTCGATGGCGAGTTCCACGGCCCGGTGAGCATCCGCGCCGCGCTGACCAATGATTACGTAACTCCTGCTCTTCAAGTCTTGAACCAGATGGGACATCTCAGCATTTGGCGAACTGCCATGCAGATGGGATTCCCTTCGCTGGAGTACCTGGAGAGCGAGACCGCCCATCGCTTGCCTCTGGGAGGCGGGGAGGTCACCCTGCTGGAAGCCGTCCATGCCTACAGCGCGTTCGACAACCAGGGCGTGCTGGCGGGCCAGTTCATGACCGGAGGCGAAGACAACGGACAGGCAGCGTTGAGTCCCAGCGCTGTGCTGCGCATCGAAGACCTGGGCGGGGGGCAATGGCTGGATTGGCGAACCCCTCAAACCCGGCCCATCGTCAGCGCACAACTGGCTTACTTGATGACTCACATCCTCAGCGACGAGACGGCGAGGTGGCCCAGCCTGGGGCATCCCAATCCGCTGGAGATCGGACGCCCGGCGGGGACCAAACTGGGACGCACCAGCGACGGACAAGACGCCTGGACGGTGGGATATACGCCGCAAATAGTGGTCGGGGTCTGGATGGGCAGTCCGAACGACCAGGATGGGAAGACAATCTCTCCTCTGGCGGCGGCAGGGTTGTGGCACGCGGTCATGCAGTATGCCAGCCGGGACACACCCGTCCTGGCCTGGGAAACGCCGCCGGGGATCAGCAGTATGGAAGTGTGCGTTCCCTCTGGGATGCTGCCCACCCCGGATTGCCCGGAGATCGTCAGCGAAATATTTTTGCCGGGCAACGAACCCAACCAAACCGACACCCTCTACCGGAGCTTTGAGATCAACCGGGAGACGGGACGCCTGGCGACGGTCTTCACCCCGCCGGAACTGGTCATTGAGCAGGTCTTTCTCGTTGTCCCGCCAGAGGCGGAGGCCTGGGCAGCGCAGGCGGGGATCCCCCTCCCTCCCAGCGACTATGACCTGATCTACATCCCTACAACCATCTCCCCTACCGCAGCGATCACCAGCCCGGCCATGTTCACCTACGCCAACGGGGAAATCGCCATCAACGGGAACGCGGCGGGGGAGGATTTCGCTTATTATCGCTTGCAGGTCGGGCAGGGATTAAATCCTAAAACGTGGACTCTCATCGGTGAGGATGTGGGTATGCCGGTGAGCGATGGACAGCTTGGCGTTTGGAACACGGAGGGCTTGAGCGGGTTATATGCCATCCAACTCCTGGTGGTGGACGGCGACCAACGAGTGGAGACCGCCACCATCCAGGTGACGATTGACAACCAGGCTCCGGAGGTTTTGATCTTATTCCCAGAAGAGGGGCAAATCTTCTACACCGGCCTGGATAACCAGATTCTCTTCCAGGTGCGGGCCAGCGACGATTTCGGCATCGCCCGGATCGAATATTATCTGGACGACGCGTTGATCGCCAGCCTCACCCAGCCGCCGTTCTCGACGCCCTGGTTGAGCCGGATAGGACTCCACACGCTGAGGGTGCGGGTGGTGGATCTAGCGGGGAATGTGACGGAGGTGAGGGTGGAATTTGAGGTAAAACGTTAGAACGTTGAAACGTTTAACGTTGGAACGTGATAACGTTTAGATGATGCGGGAACGGCGGCGGAGGAGGAGGGTGGCGGCGCCCATGGTGATGGCGAGAACGGCAAGGATGATCTCGACGATTCGGACGGTCGAGAGGCCGCTTTTGGTCCCCTGGTCTGGTTGGTGCGCGACGCCGATAGTTAGGGTTTCGGAGGTCGGGCGGGGGGTTGAGGATGGCTGCGCAGTTTGGGTTTCCCCTAGATGACCATAGATAACCCTGGCCGAGGGAGTCGCTTCGGGTTGTTGGGTGGCAGTATTGTCCGGCTTAGGCGTGACCGGCGGAGCGCCTCCACTACGGGTAGGGGAGCCTTGAGAGGTGGGCGTACCGGTGGGCGTTTGAGTGGGGGCGACCGGAGGGGCTTCAGTCAGATTCTCGACGGGATAGGGCATGATGGTGGCTCCGCCGTCGGCGGCCGCCTCCGCTTCTTCAGTAGGATCGACCTGCGGCAAGGAAGCCGATTCAACCTGCATATCGTCTCCAGCCTCTGGAGCGCCCAAAGCTCGGGCC
>CBDUUP010000334.1:0-4878 GCA_965370435.1 uncultured Anaerolineales bacterium
TGGATTGTGAAGGAGGCGAGGCTTTAGATGGTTGAACTGGCGTAGGCGACCCGGCTGAAGCCTCGACTCCTAAAAACAATTGCGGCGATTTCTAAGGAAACGCGATGACTACTCGGGGAATATATATTATTTTAGAGTGCCTATTTCCTTTCAGCTTTCACTATACCATACATGGTATGATTTGTTTGTGACTATTGCTTTTACGCTTCCTGGGGATGTGCCCATTTATACCTTTTCCTTGCTATTGGGAATTGGGGCCTCGGCAGGATTAGGATGGGTGGCATGGCAGGCGAATCCCGAGGAGCGCATTGGTCGGGTGAACGCTGGATTGTGGGCGCTGTTGGGAGGATTGGGCGGGGGGCGGGCAGTGTTCGCGGCTGTCAATTGGGCGTACTTCAGAGAACAGCCATTGGAGATCGTCATGGTCTTCCAGGGAGGGCTTTCCTGGTCCGGCGCGCTGGGCGGAGGGGTCATCGCTTTGGTCTTGACGGCGGCGCTCACCCGCCAGCCGTTGGGCGAAATGGCGGATGATTTGCTGCCTCTGCTGGTGACGGTGACGATAAGCATCTGGCTGGCAGGCTGGCTGACCGGCAGCGCCTACGGACGGATGACAGAGGGTCTATTGGGCGCTCCCGCCTGGGATGAATGGGGCCGACTGCGCACACGCTGGCCGACTCAATTGTTGGGCGCGCTGATGACGATGGGGCTGTTCGCCGGGCTGGATCAATACCGGCATAAAATAGAGCAACCCGGGCGGGCGGCAAACTTTGCGCTGCTGGGGTTATCCTTGATCCTGCTGATAACGTCCTTCTGGCGGGTGGATCCGGTTCCAGTCTGGCGGGGGCTGCGGTTGGATACGTGGGCGGGGTTTGGGTGTACGGTGGGGAGTTTGTTTATTTGGCTGGGGGCGAGGGGGCGGAGGTAGGCAAGTTTGCAGGTGTGCAAGTATGCAGGTGTGCAAGTATGCAGGTTGCAAGTAGGCAAGTAGGCAAGTGGGCAAGTTGCATATGGGCAAGTTTGCAGGTTGCAGGTTTGCAGATTGCGAGTTTTCGATGGATAGGATGCTGGGTTCAATTTGTTTCCTTGTTCCGTGCGTACCTGTTTCCCTGCCTCCCGAATGAAAGATTTCTCTCCCAGAAGCGTTATAGTAGTGATGACATTTTTCTGGAGCGTTGATGATTGAGGTAGATGAAAAGGATTTGATAGAGCAGGCAAAACATGACCCGCAGGCCTTTGCGGCGCTCTATGAGAGGTACGTTGACCGCATCTACGCTTACGCCTACCGGCGCACCGGAGACCAGGCGCTGGCCCAGGACATCACCTCGGCGACGTTTGAAAAGGCGTTGAGGGCGATACATCGTTTTGAATGGCGGGGGGTGAGCATTGGGGCCTGGCTCTACCGCATCGCCCACAACGAAATGACCCAACATTTCCGCCGCCAACGTTTTCAAGCCCCGCTGGACCTTTTGAGGGCAGAACCCCACACAGACGATAACGCCTACCAGATGGTAGAGCTAAAAGACGAACTTCAAACCGCGTTCAGCCGTTTAGCGGAAAAAGACCAGGAAATCCTGGCCCTGCGGTTCTTTGAGGAGTTGACCAGCGCGGAGGCGGCGGAGGTTCTGGACTGCACGATAAAGAATGTGTATTTGCGGCTGCACCGGGCGCTGAAAAGATTGCGAAGTCTGGTGAATGAGGTTGAAGAGATGGAAGGAGAACGCCATGCCGCGCGATGATCTACAAGATTGGGGCCGCCGTCTGGACGCTGAACTGACTGAAGATCCGCTGCTGGAATTGGCGGCTCGTCTCCGAGAAGGACGCCCAGAAGCTCCCCCTCCACCGGCGGGTTTCAAGAACAGGCTGCGCGCTCGGCTGCTGGCGCAGCACGAAGCTCAAAACCGGCGTCTTTTCGGCTCTGGGTGGAGGCAAGTTTTCAGCTACGCGGGGATGGCGATCTTGGCGGTGGTATTGGTCTTGGGTATTCGCCTGCTGCTGCCGGGAACTGAACCCCAGCCTGGTATCATCAGCACGCAAACAGCCCTCCCAAGTTCAACTGAAACCACGCTGCCAACCTATACGATGACGCCAACTATTGAAGTTTTCACGCCAGGGGCGCCGATCCTAGCCAAGTTGAAATGGGAAAACCAGAGCGGGATGTGTCAAAAAATTCAATTAAGCTGGATGCCTAACGAAGCATGGGAGACTTCTTTATTATCAAGCCTTTCGTATTATCTGGTGTATGTAGATGGAGCGGCTTCAGGAATAATATCCCCGGAAGATTCCAGTCCAACAATCTGGGATACGGGGCTCAGCTTGAAAAATTCAGACACACGGACTCTTTCGGTAAAAGCTTATTTCGCCGGGTCGGTGACCTCGCTCGCTCTGGAAGTGGAATTCCAATGTGTGAACGGGGAGTTGGAGATCGATGAGTAAATTTTTCCTATGGGGGCTAGTAAAAAGGGATTGTTAATTTTTCGGGATTCCTGATATACTCTGCCCCATGATAGCTATAGATTTAGGCATAGATGTAGAAAAGACGCGCAAAATTCTGACTGATTTCATCGGAGAGGAGATGGGGAAGGCGGGATTTGGGAAGGCGGTGGTGGGGGTCTCTGGGGGGGTGGATTCGGCGCTGAGCTGTTTCCTGGCGGCGGATGCGCTTGGCCCGGAGAACGTGTTGGCGATACGGATGCCCTATGAGACTTCCTCGCCCGAATCGCTGGCTCACGCTGAACTGGTCATCGAGGCGACGGGGGTTCAATCCAAGACCATCTCTATCACCGAGATTGTTGCGCCGCTGTTTGCGCGTTTCCCGGAGGCGGATCGAGTCCGGAGGGGCAATGCTATGGCGCGGGCCAGGATGATGGCGCTCTTCGACCAGTCGGCGGCGTTCGGCGGACTGGTGATGGGGACCGGGAACAAGACCGAGATATTGCTGGGCTACACGACGGTCTACGGGGATTCGGCCTGTTCTATTAATCCGCTGGGCGATTTATATAAGGCCCAGGTGCGCCAACTCGCCAGGGAGATGGGAGTACCGGAGGTCATCATCGCCAAGCCCCCCTCCGCCGACCTTTGGGAAGGCCAGACCGATGAGGGTGAGTTGGGTTTCACCTATGATGAGGTGGACAAGCTGCTCTATTTTATGGTCGAACAAAAGAAAAGCCCAGAGGAAAGCGTCACGGCGGGGTTTGGGGAGGATTTTGTAAAAGCAGTGGTGGAGCGCATGGCGCGCAACCAATTCAAGCGGATGATGCCGCCGGTTGCGAAAGTCCGTTAAACGTTAGAACGTTTAAACGTTGGAACGTTCAAACGTTTATCTTTTTAAGAGGTTGAGCGTATGAGTTTTCGGCTGCATGTGCCGCCTTCGTTGAAGCATAGGCGTTTCCGGTTGTTGTGGATTGGGCTGTTGGTCTCGGTGGCCGGGTCGAGGATGCAGTTCTGGGCTTTGCTGTGGCATATCCGAGAGCTGAACGAACACCCCATCGCGCTGGGGGGGATCGGGCTGGCGCGGATCATCCCAATTGTCACGTTCTCGCTGATCGGGGGGGCGGTGGCCGACTCCTTCAACCGGCGCAGGATCATCTTCATCACCCAGAGCATACAGGCTTTGACGGCGGTGATATTGGGCGCGCTGACGGTCACCGGAAGCATAACGATCTGGCACATCTACGCGCTGACGGCGGTCCAGGCGGCGGCGCAGGCTTTCGACCTGCCAGCCCGGCAGTCGCTGACGCCCAATCTGGTACCGACCCGCGACCTGCCCAACGCCTTCAGCATGCAGTCCATCTCCTTCACCTTTGGCGCTATCCTGGGGCCGAGTTTGAGCGGTTTTATTATTGGCTACCTGGGGCTGGAATACGTTTACTACATCAACGCGGTGTCGTACCTGGCGGTCATATTGGCGGTGGTTTTGATGGGAGAGGTGGCGCAGGATATTGACAGCGGCCAGAAGCGGCGGATCAGCTTCCCCGCCATCCAGGAGGGGATACGCTACATCCTGGGGCAGAAGATCATCTTCTCCAGCATGATCCTGGATTTCTTCGCCACGTTCTTCTCCTCGGCCAACGCCCTGCTGCCCATCTTCATCACCGACATCATTGACCTGAGCGCGCTGACCCGGCTGCTTCCGGCGGGTTCGCCGGTCAAGGAAATCGCTTATGGCATCCTGTCGGCGGCGGAATCGCTTGGCTCGGCGATCACGGCGGGGGTGGTGTCGCAATTTGACAATATCCGCCGCCAGGGGAGGATTTTGTTGGGCGCGGTGGTTATGTACGGGGTGGCGACGGTGGTGTTTGGGTTCTCGCGGAGTTTCACTATCTCAATGCTGGCTTTGATGGTGATCGGGGGATCGGACACGGTGAGCGCCATCATCCGCAACACGGTGCGCCAACTGCAAACCCCCGACCGGCTGCGGGGACGGATGACGAGCATCAACCAGATCTTCTTCATGGGCGGGCCGCAGTTGGGCGAGATGGAGGCGGGGCTGGTGGCGCAATTTTTGGGGCCGGTGGTTGCGGTGGTCAGCGGGGGGGTCGGGTGCATCCTGGCGGTGGGGTGGATCGCACGGAGGTGGCCGATGTTGAGAGAGTATAACGGGGATGAGCCGGTGTTGGCGGGGAGTGGGGGAGATTGAGGTTTAGGGCTTTGTTTGGGTAAATATTGGTGAAATATTGAAACACTGAATCGCTGAAACACTGATTCACTGAAAAGCTTTTTCGTTGATAGTTGTGTCAATGTTGGTGAAATAGTGCGACGCACTTAAAGCCTTGGCGTTAAAAAAGAAAAGAACTGCATTGGCGAGTGGATTGGATATGATTTGGGCGCGACACAGCGACTAAAGTCGCACCAACAACTGCGAAGTCCGCCCTTCGGCGG
>CBDUUP010000335.1:0-4851 GCA_965370435.1 uncultured Anaerolineales bacterium
TTACGCAGTTGAGTAAAAATAGTGTACATTAGAAACATGAATCCAGCAAAAGTTGACGAACTTGATTATATCCATTTTCTGATTGCGGCACAAAAAATATTCAGCACAACCGAAGCTGAAAAGGTTCGATCTGGAGAAGAAGCTGCGCCTGCGCATGATGCATATACTCGTCTATTGCAGCGAATGCCGCCAGACAGTCAAGCCTTGTGGCCTGAAGTAGAACCTTTTGTAGAAAAAGAACAAGGCGTGTTGGTAATTGATGACAGCACATTGGATAAGCCGTATGCACAGAAAATGGATTTGGTGACCCATCATTGGTCTGGTAAGCATGGCCGGGTAGTGAGGGGCATCAATCTAATTTCATTATTGTGGACCGATAGCCAGGCACGCCTACCTTGTGATTTTCGGATTTACAATAAAGCCGAGGATGGTTTGACGAAAAACGATCACTTTCAGCAGATGTTGAATGAAGCCAAAGAACGTGGTTTTTCGCCCAAACTGGTCGCTTTTGACAGTTGGTACAGTGGTCTGGAGAATCTCAAGCTCGTACGCAATCATGATTGGTTGTGGTTGACACAGTTGAAAAGCAATCGATTGGTCAATATTGATGGTACAGGCAACCGCCCAATTTCTGAATGGCTGATTCCTCCACATGGTCTCAAAACGCACCTCAAAGGATATGGTTGGATCAAGGTTTTCAAGACAGTTGCTAAAAACGGCGACTTTGAATATTGGGCTACGAATGACCTAGCAATGACCATTGAACAATGTGCCTTTTATGCTTTGGATGCCTGGCAAATCGAAGTTTACCATCAAGAGATCAAACAAAATACTGGGATTGAGCGTGGTCAGTTTCGTTTAGCTGTTTCTCAAAGCAATCATATTGCCTTAGCTATTCGGGCTTTCTTGCGCCTGGAAATTTATCGTTTGAAAACTGGCACCTCCTGGTTTGAAGCTAAGCAAGCCATTATTCGTGATGCGATTCGTTCATATTTGGCAGATCCTCTCTATTTTCTGCCTTCAACTGCGTAACTCCTAAGGTAATTAGGTAATCAGGCAGCCAGGTAATTGGGGATTAGGACCGCAGCGCAACGAATTCCGTCGGGGCGCACAGCTTGACGTGAGCTATGCCGAACGCCGTGCCCCCCGGCAAAACTGCCACTCCCCCCGCCCAACTCTACCCACCCCACCCCCTCCCCCAGGGCAATCGCATATGGAAATTGTTCTCCCACTTAAGTGCTAAATCTAGGGTTCTGGCAGGGCTTTTGCCCCTCTTTTGACATGCCTAAGCTGGTTTTGAGGGAATACGCCCTAGAATTTGGTCATATGCGATTGCCCTGCCCCCTCCCCCCGTTTGACTCAGGGCAATATTTGTTGTAGACTATACTCCAAGCACATATACTCACACGCTCACAACAATAAGAGGGTTGGCCCATGAATTCACAACTTCAATCCGCCTTTATGCGGCACGCCTCCCATTTCCTGGAGATCCTCACACGGGCGGAACAACTCTACACCCAGGGCGGCAAAACCCGCATGGAAGGATTAGCTCTGTTCGATCTCGAATGGGGCGGCATCCAAAAAGCCCAGATTTGGGCCGCCTCCAATTGGGAAGAGAATGACGATATCGCCCACCTTTGCAGCGATCTTGAAAGCGCCAGTCCATCCTTGCTGCGGATGCGTATTGACATCCAGACCCGCATTACCTGGCTGGAAGATGCCCTGGCGGCGACCCGCCACATACGCCATCATGAAGCCGTCACCGATCACCTTTCCAGAATGGGCATCGCTTATCGAGACATGGGCGCAACCCGCCAGGGAGTCAACTATCTGGAACGGGTGCTGCGTTATTACCGTAGAGATGAGGACCACCCCAGCGTAGCCTTCGCCCTGGTCAACCTGGGCGAAGTGTACATCATCCGGGGAGAGTACCAGCAGGCCACCGAACCTTTTGAACAGGCCCTGGAGATCTACCGCCAGCTTGAAGACCCGCAAGGGCTGCGCTCCTGTCTGGCCTATCTAGGGCACACCTGTTTTGTTTCCGGCGAGGTCATTCAAGCCATAGACTTCTACCAACAAGCCCTGGATGCCGCCGAAGAGATCAAAGACCCGCGCCTCATCAGCCAGATCTACGCAGACCTGGGCCGCGCCAACCAGGCTCTCGACCAACCCCGCCTTGCGTTCAACTTCTTCCAACAGAAGTTGGACCTGGCCCGCAAGATCGGCGACCGCTACGTCGAAGGCCGCGCCCTGGCCTACATGGCGGGCGTACATTCTTTCCTGGGCGAAACCGAATCCGCCCGGGATTATTACGACAGATCTATGACCCTTCACCGCCAGACCGGAGAATGGGAAGGCCAGGGCATAGTCTTCGCCGGCCTAGGCCTGATGAATGTCGAGCTGGGCGAGTACCTCCAGGCGTCCAAGTACCTGGAAAATGCTCTAGAGAGATTTCAAATATCCTTGAACCACAGCCGGAAAGGCGAGACCCTCAATCTTCTAGGGAGCGTCTATCTGAACCTGGGCGAGCCGGAACGCGCCACCCAATGTTTCCAGGAAAGCCTGGACATCGCCCGAGAGATTGAAAACCCTGCCGCAGAAGGCCTCGCCCTGAACAATTTGGGCATTGCCCTCTACGGCCTGAGCGACCCCCGCGGCGCTTTTGACTGTCACCGCCAAGCCCTGGACCATTTCCGGCAATCCGGCGACCGTGATGGAGAAGCCCGCGCCCTGAGCAACCTGGGGAATGCCTACGCCCTGGCTAAACAAGAAAAGGAAGCCCGTCACTGCTTCCAGCAGGCCCTCGATTTGTTCCGCGAAATCGGCGACCCCCACAACCAGGCCGTCACCCTCAACGACCTGGGCGACCTGAGCGCGGTCGAAGGCGACTTCGAACAGGCCCTCACCCATTATGCCTCCGCCCTGGAAAGCCACCGCAAACTCGGTAACCCCCACGGGGAGGGCCAAGCCCGGTGGGGGATGTCCCTGGTGAAGGAAGCCATGGGCGAGAAGCCCCAAGCCCGCACCCACTCCCAGGCCGCCCTGGACATCTACAACACCCTGGAAGACCCCCGCGCCCGAATCGTCCGCGAACAACTGGCGGAGTGGAATGTAGATGAAGAGGAGTAGGTGAGCAGGGGATTAGGGGATTAGGGGATAAGGTAATCAGGTGATTAGGCTGCACCGACCCGCGCCCTGAGCGTCCAGAAAAATCCCATTTGACAACCCTCTCCCTCCAAGATACAATTAGGATAAATAGTCTAAACATAGGAGAGTTACTCATGGAAGAAAAGGGCATCGAAATCTTGAAAGAACAGGGCACAGCCGCGGCCATCGAATTCCTCACCGGGCAAGAAGACCCCGCCGAAGCGGCCAAAACCTTCAACGCTCTGGCCCGGCACGCCTACTGGAAGCAGAAAGACGTCCCCGCTATGGTCGCCTTGTCCCAGGCCGGTATCGCCGCTTGCTTGGAAAAATCCGCCCAGACCGGCGACTCCGACCTGGCCGCCAGCCTCAAGGACAGCGCCAAGGGCATCGCCTACAACCTGGCCTCCTTCGCCTGGCCCGGCTGGGGTGAAGAAGGCATCACCCTGAACGCCGAACAGGTCGCCCTGGGGATGGAAGCGGCCCAAACCTCCCTTCAATTGGTCGCCGAGTTGGAGAAGGGCGACCTGCAGATGAGCCGGGGCCACTGGATGGTCGGCGCCCAGCAAATCGCCGCCAGCCAATACGGGGAAGCCAAATCCAGCTTTGCCGAGGCGGTCAAGTACGCGGAGGCCGCCGACTCGGCGGCTGACGCCCTGCTTTCCCAGGGCTACACCCAGGTCGTCCAACTGCTCGAATCGCCGGGAGATGACTCCGCCCAGACGGAACTGGACGCGCTCAAAGCCGAACTGCTCAAAGGCGAGGATGGAGAATTTTTCATCGGCCAGCTTGATGCCGCCCTGCGGGTGTTCTCGGCCTAACCCGCCATAAAGGACCCTGGCACGACCGGCCTGCCGTGTCCTCTTTTTATTTCATACTAGGCGCAAAGACACAAAGTTTTTTGTTTTTCTTCGTGTCTTTGTGCCTTCGTGGTTAAAAATCTAGAACTGCTTTAGCGGGAGGATAAAGACTCAATAGACCTCATAGGTTTCCAACATGAGGTCTATTATGTAAGACATTTGTTCCATCAAACATTAGACGCCCGGCCCAAAATCGGGTAGAATCCCACCTGACATGGACGTATTTTGAGGAGACAGCGCTTACCGACAGGGATAACGTTTATGGCTTCAATCTCAAACGTTACCTTCAACTATTCCTGAAGGAGTACGATCTCATGAGTGACCAAGAATCAGCCCACGAAGTAATCGAAGCTTACCGCCGGCGTCGCCAGAAGCAGATGCGGCCTTTCCTCTTTGGGGGGATCGCCTTGGTTTTGGTGTTTGTGGGGATCATCGTCATCATCGTCTACTACAGCAACCCCGACGGCAATCTATTCTCCTCCTTCTTCGCCAGCGATACGCCCACCCCCACCGAGACCTACACCGCCACGCCGGTGCCACCCACGGCCACCGCCTCCAACACCTCCACCGTCACCCTCACCCCCTCCATCACCCTCACACCCACGCCCGAAGGCCCCATGATCTACATCGTTCAGGACGGAGACAGCCTCAACAGCATCGCCGCCGAGTTTGAGATCGAGTTGTACGTCCTCATTCTATGGAACCTGGACGTCATTGACCCGGTAACCCTGATCATCGTCCCCGGCATGGAATTGCTCATCCCTCCCCCCGGCTCCGAAGCCCCCACCTCCACCCCCCTGCCGGACGACCTGCCCCGCGGCTTTATCATCGAATATATGGTGCGCCC